>JBATTM010000348.1:0-9629 GCA_049670545.1 Polyangiales bacterium | reverse complement strand
TGCGAGTACATGCCTGCGTATTCGGGGAGGGGTCCGTCATGAAAGTTGACGGACTTTTCTTTGGCCTTGGCGACCAGCTCGACCGGCAATATGGAGAGATTCGCGATGCTGAAGAGATAGTCGAAGTCGGCGTCGGCGAGATCGTCGACCAATCCAGGCCCTGGCGCGACCACGCGTATCCCTTGCTGCGCGGCCCAACCGGCGATTTGCGGCGCGCGGGTAACGATCGCGGTGATCGCGTGATTTCGTTCGCGCCATGCATTCGCGCATTGGATCAGAAGCGACTCTTCGCCAATGAATAGAGCGCTTGAAGGGGTCAACTGCATCCCATCCTCAATTTGACGTGCTCCGCGCTCGTCGCTCCGGTTCCGCGAAGGCCGCCACCTGGTCTCCAGGGCTTGCCCTATGGGGTCGCTCGATTTGCTCCTCGGCTCTTTGGATGCACGCCCGCAGCTGGTCGGCCATGACCCGTACATTGGGCTCGAGCACCATGCTGTCGTGGTCCCCGGGCATCTCGTGTACCTCCACCTCGGTGCAGTAGGGAGACCAACCATTGTCCTCCGATATCCATTCCTTGGCGCTGTCGAGAACGCGATCCTCACCGAGGACGTAGGCGCGGTCCAACTTCGGCCTAAAGAGAATGAGCGAACCGTCGTGCGGATGGAGAGAGTAGTTTTCCAGGGCCTCTCGGAACGCCTGCTCGATCGCGTGATTGCGAAACTGATCGGGCGTATGGATTGGCGTCTTCTCTCCTTCAAGTCGCTTCTTGAGTCGGGTCAGCTCCCAAGCCGCTCGTTTGCGTGCCCACTCGGGAACGTATGCGGGACCCCGTTGCTTGAACTCTTGTACCTCTGTTAACCAGAGCACGGTCCTTGCGAGTCAACCCAGGTCGGCGAGGCAACGGGGTATCGAGCAGGAGCAAGAGTGCGACCTCCTCCCCCGCGACGCGAAGTTGCCGTGCCATCTCAACAGCGGTGATCCCACCCCCGGAAAAGCCCCCGAGCATGTAGGGACCGTACGGTTGCGCGATTCGCAGCTCAGCGATGTAGTCGCTGGCCATCTCCTCAAAGGTTTCGTGTGGGGGTTCGTCTCCGTATAGCCCGCGGGCTTGCAGCCCATAGAACGGACGGTCGACCCCGACGAGATTCGCCAGATGACGCAAGTTGAGCACGTTTCCGAACATCCCTGCGACCAAGAAGAACGGAGTCTTCTGAGCCTCGACGTTTGGATGCATGGCGACGAGGTGCTTGTATCGCGGCCGCGGCGCCTTGCTCTCGCTCGCGTTGGCAGGCTGCTCCACACCACCCATCGCTTCACGGATCAGCGCGGCGCAGCTCTCGATTGTCGGTGCTTCGAAAAGGACCGAAATCGGAAAATCGACCTTGTAGGCTTTCTCGATCCGAGCGAACAAGCGAAGCGCCATCAGCGAGTGGCCGCCAAGGTCGAAGAAGCTATCCTGCACACCGAGTTTGTCGACGCCGAGGAGCTCCCCCCAGAAGCCGACGAGGGTTCGCTCGATATCGTCCCCGGGCGCCTTGTACTCGCTGTCGAGGTTGGGGCGCTCGAACTTGATGCCTCCCTCGGACGGGTCGCCGAACTGGCTGGCAGCCTGAGCTACCAGGTCGTCGAGGTCGAGCGATGTGATGACGACACGCGGTTCGGATTCGATCGCGAGAGCGCGGGTGAGGGCCTCAGTCCCCTCTTCCGGCCCGATGCCCTGCTCCATATTGCGCTGGAGCTGGCGCTCCGCCGGCGTCTTGCCCTGATTGGTACCGGCCGCCGCTACGTTCTCGAACTCCACTTCGCTCCGCGATGGCGCGGAGTCCAGCGCGAAGCCCGCTCCCACCTCTATCCGCTTCATGGTGAAATCGTGCGCCTCCAGCAGGACCTCGCCGTCGATCGCGGCGACCGTCACGTCGAATCGGGCGAAGTCGCCGTCATGCGTGGGCTGGTTAATCGTTCGAACCCAGCTGACGACGTCGGGCGGGAGATCACTGTGCACGCGAATCTTGCCGTAGCTGACGGGAACCCAGAGGTCGCGGCCCTGGTAGCCGTCGATCAAGCCCATCGCGCAGCCCGTCGCGATATCGAGAAGGGCCGGATGCAGACCGTAGGCTTCGGCCTCATCCCGAAACTCCCCTCCCAAACTGAGTCTCGCAAGGGCCTCTCCCGTACCGAGGGCCAAGCTGCGAAGCACGTTCCAGCGAGCGCCGAAGCAGAGGTGGTCGCCTTGCGCGTTCGGGAGAGTGCCGCTCGAAGCCGTGCGGCGCTCTCTTGTGCATCGGGCTTCGATCGCTGCCACGTCGAGTGGGTTGGGTTGCACGACGTCGTCAAGGCGTACGCGCGCGTCTGCGTGGAGCTGGAAGCCGCGCCGATCGTCGAGATCGCACTCGCTTCGAACTTGGACGTCGTATCCCTGATCGGTGTGGAGGAGCCTCACGCGAGCCTCCCGGCTCTCTTGGTCAGGCACATGGAGCGGTCGAAGAAAGAACAGGTTCGTGATCTCGAAGGGCCCCGTCTCGCCAAATTCGCGAAGCGCCGCGCGAAAGAGTTCGATGTACCCCGTTCCAGGAATCAGCGCTTCGCCCGCGAGAGTCCGGTGTTGATCGAGCACCCAGTGCGACTCGTTGCAAAGCGTCGTGGTGAGCACCGTCCTTCCATGGGAGTCCCTCACGCGGGCATCAAGCAGTGGGTGGTCGAGCACGCACGGTTGACGATCGACGACGAGGTTCTCAGGGTCGTGCCGCGAAAACGCGCGCGCCGCGATCCCAATGTCTTTCCAGATGCCCCAGTTGATCGAGAGAAACTGCGTCCGTCCTGCACCGCGCTTGCTTCGTGCGAAAGCGTCCATGAACGCGTTGGCGGCCGCGTAGTCGACCTGGCCAGCGGGCGCCGTGATCGCGCTGACCGATGAGAAAAGAACCAAGAAGTCGAGTTCGTCGTGACCGAACAACGATTCGAGCACGACGGTCCCGTGAACTTTGGATGCGAACACGCTGTCGATGTCGGCTTCGTTCTTGAGTTGGATCAGGTCGTCACGAATGACGCCCGCAGTGTGAAACACTCCGTGAACTGAACCGAATTGCTTTCGGGCTGCGTCGACTGCTTGGGTCATCTCTTGCAGGTTCGACACGTCGGCGGTCACTATCATGACCTCCGCGCCGAGCTCCTCGAGACGGATAAGCGCGCGGATCTTCGCACTCGTCGGGTCCCCGTGGCTATGTCGCGCAAGCCATCGCTTCCAGGTGTCGCGATCGGGAAGAACGGACCGGCTGACCAGAACGAGCTTCGCTCGATGCCGCTCTGCCAAGAACCGGGCAAGGTTGAGGCCGAGATCGCCGAGGCCACCCGTGATCCAGTAGACCCCACCCTCCCGAATATTGCGAATCTCTCGTGGCGCTTCGTCGAGCATCAGAGGCTCGAAGCGCTGCACGTAGCGGAACCCGTCTCTATACGCGACGATCTGATCATCGCTTTCGGCGGACACTTCTCGTTCAAGCTCGGCTGCGATGCGATCGACTGCGGACTCAACGTCGGGCTTGCGTACAATCGAACGAGCGAGGTCCGCAACGATTGCAGTGAGCCTTCGGTCGACGGGTGGTGGAGCCACGTCGACAAGGCGCGTCTCGAAACCTGGCATCTCGTGGGGGATGACGCGACACGGACCGAGCACCGTGGCCTTCTCGGGATAGGGCACGGCCTCGTCCCCGACCTGCTGTGCGTCGCTCGAAACAACGGTGAGGTTGATCGGCAAGGGAACGTTCTCGTCGCCAAGCGCTTGCGCGAAGAAGAACAGGCTGTGAAAGCCACCGGCGAGGTTTCGGTGAAAGAAGCTCGAGCCTGGCCGGAAGTTCTCCTGGTTGGTGACGAGCCACAAGTGGACGATTTGATCGGGGACGCCTCCGGCCGCCATGAGGTCTCGGACGAGCGCATCGTATCCACTGCGGCCGCGTTCCGGGGAGAGCGTGTAGTGGTTCTCTTCCTTCTTGAGGTATCCGTCTCCCTCTTCGACCGAGATCACACGATGCCCCTGGGCGATCAGGCGCCCTCGGAGCTTCGCACCAACCCCCGTGTCATCGATGAAAAGCAGCCACGTCGTGTTCTCCATTCGTCCCGCAGCTGGCACTTCGACTTGTCGCCATGACTCGCGGTACCCCCAGTTCTCGATCGCAGGGATCTTCTGAAGACGAGTGACGTCGTGCGCCGCGGCGACCGTGGGTGCCATGGGCTCCACGAAGTAGGGGTGATGATCGAATGCATATGTCGGGAGTGACAAGCGGGCTCGGGTCTGCTCCTCCCACAGCCGCGCGAGATCCGGAGTGAGGCCGCAAGCCCATGCGCGACCCACGCTCGATAGGAAGAAGGTCGTGTCCGCTGTGGGATCGTCGCGGCGCGGCAGAGACGGGACGATGGGTTGCCGAGCGGTCGCGCTCGGGTGCAGGCGGGCGAGTGAGCTCAAGGTTTGCCCGGCGCCAACCTCGATGAGAACGCGCCCCTTGGTCTGCAGAATCGTGCCGATGCCCTCCGTAAACCGGACGGAGTGTCGGAGGTGGTCGACCCAGTACTCGGGGTCTCTAGCCTGCTCGTCGGTGATCCACGTTCCGGTCTGGTTGGAGACGAACGGAATCTTCGGCGCGCTGAGCTCGATGCCCCGCAAGAACGAACGAAAATCGCCGAGGACCGGTTCGAGCATCCGTGAGTGCGCGGCAACGGGGACCGCGATACGGCGCGTTTCGACGCCACGTTCGGCGGCTCGAGCCTCGAATCGTTGGACCGCCCCGAGTGCGCCCGACACGACGCACAGTTCCGGTGCGTTGACGGCGGCAAGGTCACACTCTTGGAGAAGCTCACCGACTGCGTCTGCCGAGACTGCGACGCTGACCATCGCCGACTCCGGAACCCGCTCGAAAAGGACGCCGCGGAGATGGAGGAGTTGAACACAGTCATCGAAGCTCAGCACTCCAGCGACGCACGCAGCGACATTCTCACCCACGCTGTGGCCGATCATTGCCGCGGGCTCGATGCCCCAGCTCTTCCACAGCTGCACCAATGCGTACTCGACGATGAGAATGGCCGGAAGTTGATGAGGCATGCGATCGAACACAGACTCGGCGTCAGCTCGGAGTGAATCATCCGGAAACCACAGCGGCCCGAGATCGACCCCGCACAACTCCCGAAGACGCGACAGGCCGTAGTCGACGTGTTGTCGGAAGATCTCGTTCTTTTCGTAGAGCCGAGCGCCCATGGAGACTTGCTGAGAACCCCCGCCCGGGAACATGAACGCCACCGAAGGCGGCCCGTCGACGACGGTGTGCTTGAACAGACGCCGGGGGTCGCCGTTCTCGATCAGAGTCGCCGCCTCCTGGGGTGATTGAGCGACGAAAACGCTCCGCTCGTCGAACGCGCGGCGTCCCACGTGGAGCGTGTACGCAACGTCGGCGAGCTCGACACTGGGCTCGTTGCGAAGATACTGCGCGAGACGCGAGATGTTTCCCTGCAAGGCCGTACGGGTGCGGCCGGAGATCATGAACAATTGCTCGCCCTGCGTGGGTGAGGAAGGCGCCGGGGCGGGCGCCTCGGACAGGACGACATGTGCGTTGGTGCCCCCCACACCTAGCGAGTTGACGGCGGCGACGCGCGACCGTGTCGTGGGCGTCCAATCCATGAGGCGGTCGTTGACCACGAACGGGGTCTTCTCAATGGAGACGTTGGGGTTGGGAGCCCTGTAATTGAGGCTCGGCGGTATCTCCTCGTGATGGAGCGCCAACGAAGCCTTGATCAGGCTCGCGACCCCCGCGGCGGTGTCCAAGTGGCCAATGTTCGTCTTGACGGACCCGATGCGACAAAAGCCCGTACGTTGGGTCTTGGTTCGAAACGCCTGGGTGAGCGCTTCGAGTTCGATGGGGTCCCCCATGTTGGTGCCGGTGCCATGACACTCGATGTAGCCAATGTCGTCCGGAGAAATGCCGGCGACCGCATAGGCCTCCGCCATCGCGCCTGCTTGTCCGTCGACGCTTGGCGCAAGGTAGCCCACCTTCGCGGCACCGTCGTTGTTGACCGCGGAACCGCGAACGACAGCGTACACGTGGTCGCCATCTTGACGAGCCTCTTCGAGCCGCCGAAGAACCACGACGCCGGCGCCGCTCCCGAACACCGTCCCGGAAGCGCTTGCGTCAAACGCCCTGCAATGTCCGTCCGGCGAAAGCACCTCCCCCTCGCGATAGAGATAGCCGCGTCGATGCGGGATCTCGATCGTGACCCCCCCAGCCAGGGCCATATCGCACTCTCCGCTGAGGAGGCTCTGACACGCCATGTGAACGGCGACGAGCGAGGTCGAGCACGCCGTCTGCACGTTGACCGCGGGCCCTTTGAGATCGAGCAGGTATGCGACGCGGGTCACGAGGAAGTCTTTGTCGTTGCCGGTGTGGCGGAGCAGGAACATGCCTTCCGACTCCACCAAACTCGGGTTCGAGCAAAGATTGAAGTAGAAGTAGCTGCCCATACCGCAGCCACCGTAGAGCCCGATTGGCCCGTCGAAGTCGTCCGGCATGTGCGCGGCGTCTTCGAGGGCCTCCCACGCGCACTCGAGGAAGTGTCGGTGCTGCGGGTCGAGGATCGCCCGTTCCTTTGGGCTGAAACCGAAGAAGTCGCCATCGAACATCTCCATCCCCTGCAGGGGCGCGCCTGCCCGTACGTAGTCGGAACGCTGGATGAGGCTCGGGTTCTCACCCGCCGCGATCAGCTCCTCCTCGGAGTACTCCCGAATCGACTCGACCCCGTTCCGGAGATTCTTCCAGTACTTCGAGACCGTATCCGCACCCGGGAACCTGGCGGCCATTCCCACGATGGCGATATCGTTCTCGGCGTTGTCACTCGTCAATTCTTGTGTGCCCTTCTCTGTCCAAGACCGGGGTCTACCACGATACAATCGGTGCATGGCCGCGGCAACGACCACCAAGAACCACTGCTTTTGCAGGGAGCCGGCGGATTGTCAGCGCGGCGCGGGTTCGCTACGCAAGGGAATGCCGCGGAGCGCACAACGCGTTGACGGGAGGTCGCCGCTGCCATGTGGGACGCTGTCCGTTCTATTCCTCACCCTCTTGGCCCTCGGATCCGCCTGCGCAAAGGAAACCCGCATGCCCCTCCCCCCACGCGAAGATCGTGCGAAACAGGACGGCGCAAGCGTCTACTGGGTGGGGCACAGCTTGATGAACAACGTGGACGCTCGAGTCGAGGGCGCGCAGAACGTCATGGAGCTCGTCGGCCGATTCGCCGATGCGCGCGGCGAAGAATATGCGCACTACGATCATACCCTTTGGGGCTCTGCGCTCCACTTCAATTGGCGGGGCAAGGGCCACGGCGACGATCGCGACGACGCCAAACCTCGCGCGGATCGAGCCTACCTGCGCGATCACGGGAACGAATACGACAACTTCGTGTTCACTGAAGTGGTCCCGATCGAAGGTGCACTCGATTGGGCGTACTCGATCTACTACCTCCGAAAGTTCTATTGTGAGGCCCTTCGCCGACGCCCGGACGCAACGATGTTCCTCTATGAGGTCTGGCGACACGCCCAGCCCGACGACCCGGAGGCGCTCGACTTCGAGACGCAAGTTCTCAGAGACCGCCGGTACTGGGATGAGCTCGCCGACAACGCGCTCGGCCCCCGCGTCGATGACCCGGGACGCGCCGGTCGCTGGCTCGGCCGCTTGGGGATCCGAGAGAACCATTGCAACCCAACTCAGCCAATCTACCTGATTCCGGCCGCAACCGGGCTATCGGCGCTCTCAAGAGAGCTTTCTGCGCTCGGAAGTGACGCACCTGTGTCGTCATGGGGGATGCCGACAGTGATCGGCGATGCATTCGCCAACGCGTATATCGACTGGCCGCCGAGTCGACAGGCGGACTTTGAAGGACTCACCGCAAGAGACCCGAGCGCCGAGCACGATTCGATTCATCTCAGTGCGATGGGAAGCTATTTCGTCGCACTCGTGGCCTACGCAACCGTCTACGCGTCCGACCCGAGCGGGCTCCCGGCACTCAATGGGGTCTCGGAGGGCCTGGCACCTCTTCTTCAGCGGGTTGCATGGAAGACGGTCACATCAGATGAAAGGTCCGGAGTACGTCCTGTTTTTTGAATGCGATCCAGCGCGCTCTGCGTCACCATGCGGCGAACCAAAACAAAAAAGGAGACCTTGCGTATGCAGAACTTTGGACCCGTGATCGGATTTGCCGCTCTAGCCGCATTGACAGTGCCGGGCCTCGGGGTCGCGCGCGCGCAGGTTTCAGCGGAGACCCTGAAGTCGGTCTCGATACCCAACGACGTCAAGACTCCGATCGGCCCGCTGAGGTTCTTCGATGGGGTCCCCACGAAGGCCACCGCCGACAAGGTCTATGACAATCTCGACCGGATGCGTGGGCTCGAGGTCTACCTCGACAACTTGGGCGCCGTGTCGATTTACAGCGTTCTCGCCGGGCTTGCTGAACAAGGTGCCGACGCACCCAACAAGGTCGCAGTCTTCGAGCAGCTCATGGATTCCCAGACCCTCGTCGTAACTGCGAACACGTCGACGCTCTACGCCTACTCCGGGACTGATCTTGCGAACGACGGACCGACAGTCATCGAGGTGCCACCCGGAATGCTCGGTTTCCTCGACGACGGCTGGCAACGATTCGTCGGAAACATTGGCATTACGGGCCCCGACAAGGGCAAGGGTGGCAAGTATCTCGTCTTGCCTCCGGGCTACGAGGGGAAGGTGCCCACTGGATACTTTCTCTTGAAGCCCTCGACCAACAACAACTTTCTCTTCCTGCGTGGCTCGATCAAGAAAGGCTTGAAGCCTGCGGTCGACAACATCATTTCGGGGCTCCGGATCTATCCGCTCAAGGACGCCAAGAATCCTGCGCCGACAGAGTTCGTCGACATGTCCGGCAAAAGCTTCAACACGGTGTTTCCGAACGACCTGAGCTACTTCGAGCGCCTGAACAGCATCATTCAGGCGGAGCCGATCGACGCGATCGGGCCGGAGGTCCGTGGCGCCATCGCAGCGATTGGCATCGTCAAGGGCCAGTCCTTCAAGCCTGACAAACGGATGAAGCGGCTGCTGACTCAGGCGGCGACGCTGGGCAACGCCACGGCGCGCGCCATCACCTATTATCCCCGCATCGACGGCGTCTCGATCTATCCCGGTACCAACAGCGCTTGGACCGTAGCCTACGCCAACAAGAACACTTCGTTCCAGGCCGACGGAACGATGAACCTCGATGCAAGGGTGCTCTTCTACTTCAACGCCGGCGGCGTGACGCCGGCCATGGCGGTGACGAAAGCCGGGGCGGGGTCCGACTATGCGCTCGCCTTTCTCGACGCGAACGAGAAGCCGCTCAACGGTTCCAAGACCTACCGAGTCCATCTGCCGCCCAACGTGCCGGTCAACGACTTTTGGGCCGTCACGCTGTACGACACGCAGACGCGGTCGCAGCTCCAAACCAGCCAGAAGTTCCCGACCATCGGCAGCCAGACCAAGGGGATTAAAAAGAACGCCGACGGCTCGTACGACGTCTATTTCGGCCCGAAGCCGCCGAAAGGCAAAGAGGGCAACTGGCTGCAGACCGTTCCTGGCAAGAGCTGG
>JBATTM010000347.1:0-2889 GCA_049670545.1 Polyangiales bacterium | reverse complement strand
CATCGATAGTGAGCGGCCGTACCTCGGGATCTGCCTAGGGATGCAGGCGCTCTTCGACTCCAGCGAGGAGGCGCCCGGGGCCCGAGGCCTCGGCATTTTCCCTGGCACGGTCCAACGCTTTTCGCATGACCTTCACGACGCTGAAGGCGGACGACTCAAGGTGCCGCACATCGGTTGGAACCAGGTGCAGAGCACCCACCCCGTCTTCGAGGACGGCGAATGGTACTACTTCGTACACAGCTACTACTGCGTCCCCAAGGACGAGAGCCTCACCGTCACCACCAGCGACTACGGTGGCGAGTTCTGCGCGGCCATCGCACGCGACAACGTGTTGGCGTGTCAGTTTCACCCGGAGAAGAGTCAGCACGCGGGTGCGCGGCTCATCGGCCATTTTTTGGGAGACGTGTCGTGGAGTTGATTCCAGCGATTGATTTGCTCGACGGGCACGTCGTCCGGCTCCATCAGGGTCGATACGACGAGGTCACCGTGTACGACGATGATCCGGTGGCCGCTGCCGTCCGGTTCGAGCAACAGGGAGCCAAGCGGCTCCATGTGGTTGACCTCGAGGGCGCGCGAAGCGGCAAGCCCGCGCACGTGACGGCCATCCAGGGAATCCTTCGCGAGACGTCACTCGAAGTGCAAGTTGGCGGTGGCATTCGTAGCGAGCTGATCGCCTCTCAGTGGATGGATGCGGGTGCGGCCCGCGTGGTGCTCGGCACGGTCGTGGTCAAGGCCCCTGATGCCGCACGTGCGGTTTGTGCTCGATACCCTGGGGCAGTCGTCGTTGCTCTCGACGCGCGCGACGGCAAGGTCGCGGTCGAGGGTTGGCAAGAGCAGAGCGCGCGCTCGGTCGTCGAGCTGGCGCAAGAAGTGGATCGTTGGCAAATCGGCGCGGCGCTCTACACGAACATCCAACGCGATGGGACACGGGAAGGCCCGGACGTCGACGGGACCGCCGCACTACAAGCGCACATCGGCGCGACCGTCATCGCATCGGGGGGCATCGGCTCACTCGACGATCTGCGAGCCCTGTCGGCGGCGGGCGTACGAGCCGCGGTCTGCGGAAGGGCTCTCTACTCGGGGGCGTTCACGTTGGCTGAGGGCTTTTCGGCGCTACGGGGGTCTTGATGCTGGCCAAGCGAATCATTCCGTGCCTCGACGTCAAAGGTGGACGTGTCGTCAAAGGGGTCAACTTCGTTGGCCTTCGTGACGCCGGCGATCCGGTGGAGTCGGCGCAGCGATACAGCGACGGCGGGGCGGACGAGATCACGTTCCTCGACATCACGGCCTCCCACGAAGAGCGCCGCAACCTATTCGACCTGGTCGACCGCACCGCCTCGACGATCGCTGTCCCGCTCACGGTGGGCGGGGGGGTCCGCGAGCGGAGGGACGTCAACGATCTCCTCCACGCAGGCGCCGACAAGGTGTCGATCAACAGCGCCGCGGTCGCAAACCCGTCGTTCGTCGCGGAGGTCTCCGAGGCCTATGGAGCGCAGGCGATCGTCGTCGCGATCGACGCCAAGCGGGTTCAAGGTGCGGAGGACCGGTGGACCGTCTACACCCATGGCGGCAGGCGGGACACGGGGCTCGATGCGATCGCCTGGGCCAAAAAGATGGCAGATTTCGGCGCGGGTGAGATTCTCCTGACCAGCATGGACCGAGACGGTACGCGTGATGGCTATGATCTGGTGTTAACTCGTGCAGTTGTGGACGCCGTGCCCATTCCCGTGGTGGCGTCTGGCGGGGTCGGGAACCTCGGCCACGTTCACGAGGGGCTTGCCGCTGGAGGGGCCGATGCGGCGCTTGCCGCTTCAATCTTTCACGACGGTCACTACACTGTGGCCGAGGTCAAGCGGTACCTGCTCGACCAAGGGGTCTGTGTGCGCCCACCAGAGGGGGATTGAGGGGGAACGATGAGCATCGATGTCGGGGTGGGGCAGTTGGTGGAGGAACTCGCGCAGCGCGGCGACCGACTGCCTTTCGAGATCGGTGCTTTTGTGGCGCTGGAGGCTTGCGAAGGGCTTCTTCAAGAAGCCGTACGGCTCGAAGCGGATGACGTGCGCGTGACCGCGGAAGGGTCTGTGGTCGTGGCTGCCTCGGCAGAACGAACAGCTCCAGACGAGGCGGTTCGGTCGCTGGTCTCCGTCCTCTCCCGCCTTCTGGTTGCGGCTGGCCCCGGCGTGCCTCCGCATTTGCTTCAGCTCGTCCGGGAGAGCGCCGAGGGGCAGCACCCGCGAGATCTCCGTCACCTTCACGACGCGATCGAAGCGTCTTTGATTCCGATCAACCGTGGCGCCTCGCGACGGGTTCTCGCGCGACTCGTTCGAGAAAGTGACCGCCCACCAGCGCCGGAGGAGGCCGCGATTGACCCACAAGAGCTGGACGCGGAGCTCGATGAGTTGCTGGGCGATCCAGCGTCTCGTTCGCTTGATTCCGACGACGCGCGCCCACCTGTAGATGACGAGCCCGTCACCGCCAAGGTCACGATTCCACGCGGAGCGCGAGCTAGGGGTGGGTCCGTCCCGCCACCGGAGCCAGAGCCGGCGACCCAAACCGAACTCGTACCGGAACGGGTCGCAGGGCCAGAGTCTGATCCCACGCCGCAAGCGGGTTCAGTCGTGGTATCGGAGCAGGTGCGCGTCGAATCGGCGCCCCCTGCATCGTCCGTCGCTCTTGCGGCCGCGACTGCCGAGGTTCCATCGGAGGTGTCCGAGGACGAAGTGGTCACCGCGACCATTCGCGTACGCTTCCCGGAGCAAGAGCCGAATACGGCGAGAATCCCCATCGACCCAAGCCCGCCGACCGACTTGCAGGCCGCCTCGCAGGCCAAGCTCGAGTCCGCGACCGACACGACCGCGCAGTGGGCAGTGAGTTCGGACGCCCCAGCGC
>JBATTM010000346.1:0-5896 GCA_049670545.1 Polyangiales bacterium | reverse complement strand
TGTCAAGACTGACCGAAACGCCTGCAGCAGCGGGAGCCGACCCCGCCGATCCATCGAGGGCTCGCCGGGGTGAAGAGGCCGCGTGGTATCGTCAGAAGATGGGTGAACGCCTGGCTTTCGCCGTGTCGCTGATCGCCGTCTTGCTGCTCGGGGTGACCGCCGGTGCGATGTTGGCCGAGGCTGCGATTCTGGTGCCCTACTGGCGGTCTCTCGCACCAGCGGACTTCTTCGACTGGTACGCGGCCCATGCGCCACTGCTCGTCGACTTCTACAGCCCACTCGAAGTTGTCAGCACGGTCGCCGCCCTCGCTTGTGCCGGGCTCTACTCCGCGCAGTCCCGCCCTGGCGCGAGCCTCTGGTGGGTCGCTGCGGTTCTCTCGATCGCGGTCCTCGGGACGTTCTTTGTGTTTTTCAAAGAGGCGAACGAAGGCTTCTCGAGCCGTTCGATCGCGGACGGCTCCCTACCAGCCGCTCTCGAGAGCTGGGCCGCCTGGCAATGGGGACGCGTCATCATCGGGATGTCAGCGTTCGCGGCCGGCGTGTTGGCGATTCGCGCAGAGGGCAACACTTGTCTCGACTCAAACCCGTCCGTTGCGCAACAACCTATTCGTAACGTACGCCCGTGGTCGACTCGCTGATCTCCCAGAGTCGCTTCGCGGGTTCGTCCCGCACTGCGATCGCCCTGGGCTTGGTGACTCTGCAGTCCGCGATGTACTGGCCGGTCACGCCGTCGAGTTCCGCCGCGGTTGCTGCGTAGACGGGGCCCTCGTGCGCTCTTGACTCGTCTTTCGCGATGAGACTCCAGAGTGGCGGCAGAATCTTCTTGGCCAGCCCGGCCTCGTTGTCGAGACCGAGATTGGTGAAAATGAGACCGGGATGGACTGCGTTGACGGTGATTCCCGTTCTCTCCAACCGGCGGGCCAGTTCGCGAGTGAAGTAGATGTTGCCGAGCTTGCTGGCGGAGTAGGGGCCGAGCATCCAGTAGAAACGCTTGAAGGTAAGATCGTCGAAGTTGAGGCGCCCGATCACGTAGCTGTTCGAGGTGACATTGATGATGCGAGCCCGCCCAGCTCGGCGGAGGCACGGGAGCAGCTGGAGGGTCATGGCGAACGGGGCGAAGTAGTTGACCGCCATGGTCTGTTCGAGCCCCTCGGACGTCAGGGTGCGCTTCCGGTTCACGATACCGGCGTTGTTGACGAGAATGTGAATCGGCAGGTCGAGCCGCAGGATCTCGGAAGCGGCGCGCTTGGCTTCGGAAAGGAGGGAAAGGTCGGCAAGGATCGAGATGGGTTCCACGCCGCCAGCATTCCGAATCTGCTGGACGACCGCCGCGCATTTGTCCGGATTGCGCGCGACGAGAATCAACTTCGCGCCGGAGGCGGCGAGGTGTAGCGCCGTTCCCCGACCAATACCGCTGGTCGGTCCGGTCACGACGACGTTCGTCCCGGTCAGTTCCGATGGGCTCATCTAGATTCCTTCTCTGCTCGGAGTCTTGCGAGCACCGCTTGGTCTCCACGGACTGGAAGTCCCGCGGCGAGGTAGACCGCATCGATGACGCGCATGTTCTTCACGGAGTCGGCGACGGTGGTCACCGGTTGCGTCCCCGTGCGAACCGCGTCGACGAAGCTCGCGAGCTGCGTCGCATAAGTAGACCCACCCCGGACGCGCTCTCGACGCACGCCGGCGTCCGAGCGAACCTGGAGGCGATGGCCGACTTCCGGCTTCACGTAGTTGAAGACGCTGATGCTACCGCGAGACCCGTGGATCTTGATCGAGAGCGAAAACACGTGACGGCTCCGCAGGCTGACGAGGAGTCGTACATCGCCCCCTGACGGGAGCCGCATCGTCGCTCGCATCCACCGGTCGACCAGCGTGCCGTAGAGCCCCGCAGCCGCGTCGAGCACCATCGGCTCCTCCTCGGTGACGGCTCGAATGAAGCCAATGGGGTAGCACCCCATGTCGATCGTGCCGCCCCCGCCGGTCTCATAGTGGAAACGGAAATCGGTAAATGGCCACAACGCACAGAAGGTCGCGTCGATGTGCGCGATCGTCCCAATCTCCCCGCTTCGGATGATGTCGCGGACGCGGTTGACGAGCGGATGATAACGAAAGTGCATCGCCTCTGCGACGACGAGATCTGTGGTCTCGGCGACCCGCAGTACCCGTTCTGCTTCTTCTGCGTTCGCTGCGAAGGGTTTCTCGCAGAGCACGTGCTTGCCTGCCTCGATCGCCTTGATGCACCAGTCTGCGTGCATGCCGATCGGCAACGGAACGTAGACTGCGTCGATCTGGGGGTTCGCAAGGAGCGCGTCGAAGGAGCGGTACGTGTTGGGGATTCGGTGCTTCCTGGCGTAACGCCGAAGGTGCTTTTCCGGGTGGTACTCTTCGGCCACCGCCGTCACCTCGACACCATCGAGCGCGTCGGCGTGGCGCAGCAAGGCATACGGCGCGATTCTGGCCGCGCCCAGCACACCGAGGCGTACGGGCCCGCAATGTCGTGCTCGAGGAATCGGCGGGCTGTCTTCGTGTTCTCGGTGGATGCCAGACATGGTCAAGACGGTTGTGAATCGGCATAGTAGCGCCGAAAGCGCAGGATGACCGAACCTCTCTATCGCTCCCGGCCCGGGGGACATCAGATTCGACCGGCGTCGCAACCCGAAGCGACGAAGATCAACGACTTCATTTACGTATCAGAGGGGTTGTCGAACGCCTTCCTGATCGCGACGCCCGAAGGGCGGATCGTCGTCAACACCGGAATGGGCTTCGAGGCGCCAGTGCACAAGCGAAACTTCGATGCCGTCGATGACGGCCCGATTCGCTACGTCCTCTTCACCCAGGGGCACGTCGACCACGTGGGCGGAGCCGACGTCTTTCGGCAGGATGGGACGCAGCTCGTCGCCCACGCGAACAATCAGGCCCACCAGGCCGACGACGCTCGGATTGCGTCGTTTCGTGCCGTGCGTAGCGGTTTCGCATTTGCCGAAGCGATCGCCAAAGCGTTCAAGTACATCCAGGAGAACACCGATTCCGGGTTCTCGCCTCAGTCGACCCCGACGCCCGACATCACCTTCGACGATCGACACCAGTTGGAGCTAGGCGGGTTGCGCATGGAGCTCCTGTGGACCCCCGGTGGGGAGACGATCGACTCGATGGTCATCTGGCTGCCGGACCACGAGATCTGTTTCGTTGGCAATCTTTTCAGTGCGTTGTTCGGCCACTTCCCAAACCTCGTGACAGTTCGCGGCGATCGGTATCGTGAGGCCTTGATGTTCATCGACTCGCTCGAACGCGTGCTCGCGCTCGAGCCAAAGCTTCTGCTTCCGGGACACGGTGGACCGGTCGTCGGCAAGGAGACGATTCGAGAAGAGCTCACTCGGTTGCGGGATGCGGTCCGATACGTCCATGACGAGACCGTCAAGGGGATGAACCGCGGCAAAGACGTCCAGGCGCTCATGCGTGAGGTGCGCCTTCCGCCTGAACTCGAAGTGGGGCAGGGGTACGGGAAGGTCTCCTGGAGCGTCCGCGCGATCTGGGAAAACTACGCCGGGTGGTTCCATCACAGGTCGACCACGGAGCTTTACGACGTCCCGGCGGCGGCCGTACACGACGACCTCGTCTCGCTTGCGGGGGGTCCGGATTCGATCGCGGAGCGAGCGGCCTTGAAACTCGAGTGCGGTGAGCCGGTGGACGCGATCTATCTCGCCGAAGTGGCGCTCTCTGCTGCGCCGCGCCACGTGACGGCGCTGGAGGCGATGATCGCGGCCCACGAGCAACTGGAAGCCGAGAGCGACAACTTCTGGCTCACCCAGTGGCTACGGAAGCAGATCGCGGATCACCGGGCCACGCTCGAGGCCGCTAAGGCGAAACGGGTGCGACCATGACCGAGCGCCAGAACGACATTCGCATCGACGATCTCGCGTCGCCGGTTCTCACGCCCATGCAGAACATGGTGCTTGGTGGGTTCGCGGGGGTCGAGCTCGTCTTCTCGGTGGACGCTGTGCTTGGGGAGGCCAAATCGCAGACCGGCCTGTCCGACTTCGGGCCCGAGGATTTCGTCGAACGCCTCGAGGTGTGGTGCCAGGCCACAGAGGAAGACGGCGGGCTCGGTCCCATGGGTAGGGCGCGTTTCTTTGGTGACATGGTGCGCTACGCGTCCAACCGGCTGCGCTTCCATGACCTGTTGAAGCGCCACCCGGAGATCCTCGACGTCGAGATCGAGAAGCCGATCATCATTGCGGGCCTGCCGCGCTCGGGGACTACCCATCTGGTCAATCTCATCGCGGCGGACCAGCGCCTGCGTTCGCTTCCCTATTGGGAGAGCCTGGTGCCGTTTCCAGATCCGGCGCAGGGCGACCTGCCGAAGGAGCAGGATCCACGGTACCGCAAGTGTGCCGCCGAGCACGACATATTGGGCCAGGTCGCTCCCCTGCTTCGCAACATGCACGACCTCGCGCCCGATCACGTGCATGAAGAGATCGAAGTTGGGGCCCTCGACTTTTCTACGTATCTGCCTGATTGGAATGCAACGGTCCCTCGCTGGCGCGACTACTACTACGCGCACGACCAGCGCCCGCACTACGAATACATGAAGAACGTACTCAAGGCGTTGCAGTGGCTCCGTGGGCCCGACCGGTGGATCCTGAAGTCGCCCCAGCACATGGAGCAGCTCGGTCCGCTCATCGAGACGTTTCCCGACGCGACCGTCGCGATCACGCACCGGGATCCGGTGTCCGTCGTGGCTTCTGCGATCACGATGCTGACGTACGGAGACAGGATGCGGCGCTTGAAGGTGGATCCACCCGCGGTCGCCGCCTACTGGATCGATCGGGTCGAGCACCTGCTGCGCGCCTGCGTGCGTGACCGCGAGCTCCTGCCCGCGGAGCAGAGTATCGACGTCCTGTTTCATGAGTTCATGGCGAGCGACGTCGCCATGGTCGAGCGTATCTACGATGTGGCAGGGATGCCGATGACCGACGAGGCACGCACCTCGCTCGAGACGTACATGGCGGAAAACCCTCGCGGGAAGCACGGGCGGATCGTCTACGACCTCGCAGGCGATTTCGGTGTCGACCCCGATGCGCTCCGCCGCCGGTTCGACTTCTACTACGAGCGCTTTCCCGTTCGTCTCGAGACGAAGTGAATGAGGCTGCCTGCCAGGGCGCCTATGGGCAGAGGCCGATGCCCTGATACAGAGCTCTCAGCGCTTCTACACGTCCGCGGAGCGTGCGTGCTTCCGGAAACAGGTTGCCGTTGTTGGCGGCGTCGAGCACGCCCTGCAGATCTGCGTCCGTTTGAAAGTCTTCCCACGGTTGGTCGAACTCGAGGCTCACGTTCTCGAACAGTGCCGCAACGTCCGGGCTGATATCGATCGTGCCTGACGGATCTCCGTCGGTGTCTAGCGTCTGAAGGACCACCGCCATGTTGTGCACGACGCGAAACGCGCTCCCATCATCGGGCAAGCTGGCGCCGACGTCGCAACCACCGATCGCCTCTTCTGCGACACCCGCGAGGTCAAACGGAGTGATTCGTTCCTTCGCATCGACTTCTCCGAGGGCCGTACCTCCCAAGGAAAGCGAAACCGTGGCGCCCTCGACGAAGAGGAACAGGCCCGGATCGTCGTTCTCCCCGGTGACTCCGGTCATGATGACTTCGCCATCCAAGCTCGTTTCGTAGTCGATACCGGACACACGGCTGTCGTAGTAGTAGCCCTCGGTGTAGCAAACGCTGTTGTAGGCGCCGTTGACGCACTGGACGTCGCACCCAGTGAGAGCCGCAAAGGCAACCAACACGCACAATGTAAGAATTCGAACCTGACTCATCTGGCCTGCTCCTGGTAAGTGTGAGGCCGGGGCTTAGCTGATATCGGGGCGATTGTCGCGTGCCGGTGAGTGACGGC
>JBATTM010000345.1:0-6041 GCA_049670545.1 Polyangiales bacterium | reverse complement strand
AAACCAAGATGGCGCTCCAAATGTGGTGCGCGAAAAACCCGAGGATCAGCCACATTGCGATGTGGTGAATCCATCGTGCCGTCTGCGGTCCCCCGAAGATCGGACCCAGGAAACTCCAAAACCTCATATACGAGACGCCGGCGTCGACCGAGTAGAGGGCCAGGCCGGTGAGAATCATCAAGAAGTAGAGTGCGAAAACAACCAAGTAGGTAAGCCCAGCGAGCGGGTTGTGCCCCACGTTGAGTGGGGGTTCGCGACTGAAGAACGTGTAGAACTTGAGCATGGCGAGCACGTCCCGGCGACGCCTGCGCCCCACGGGCACGAATTGGTGCCACCGAGCGTAGTGCGGCCCCACGAACATCCACCCCACGCGCACCAGCACGGCCAGCGTGAAGACGATCGCCGTATAGAAATGAACGATCTTCATCGTCCCCATCACGAACTGCTGGTCCGCAGCACCCGACGGGATGTAGAACGGGCGCCCGATGTAGATCCCCGTCACGACCAAGATGAAGATCGTCAGCATCGTGATCCAGTGCGTGAGTCGGACGACGATATCCCAGACGTACACGCGTTCGAGCTTCTCGCCCTTGTCGATCTCGAGCTCCGGAGTCGTCCCGGCGACGGCGCTCTGTGGTGCGGGGGTCATCGGACTTTCACGCGAGAGAACTCGCGCCCTCGCGGATCGACGACGTGGACGCCGCAGGCCATGCAGGGGTCGAATGAGTGCACCGTGCGAAGGATCTCGAGGGGCTGCTCCGGGTCGGCGATGGGGGTCCCCACGAGCGCAGCCTCGTACGGGCCCGGGGTTTCGCCGGTATCCCGCGGACCTGCGTTCCAGGTGCTTGGAACGACGCATTGATACCGTGCAATTTTGTCGTCTTTGATGTGGACCCAATGCCCGAGCGAGCCCCGCGGCGCCTCGTGAAAGCCGGCCCCCGTGGCCTCACGCGGCCAGGAACTCGGATCCCACTTGCTGTTGTCGTGGATGCGGAGTTCGCCCGTACCCATGTTCACTGCGAGTTCGTCAACCCAATCACCGATCTTGTCGACCAAGACCTGGGTCTCCAGCCCACGCGCGGCCACCCGTCCGAGCGTCGAGAACAACGCTTCCGGACCGACCTGCAGCGCCTCGAGGGCTGCATTGACCTGCAGGGTGACCTGCTCATGGCCGTTCACGTACGACACGAGCATGCGGGCCAATGGGCCGACCTCCATCGGCACGCCGTCGTACCGTGGAGACTTCAGCCACGAATATTTGCCGCCCGTATTGAGTCGCTGGTACGGCGGCTCGGGTCCCGTGTAGTTGGGCTTAGTCTCGCCCACGGATGGATGCAGCGCCGTGTCGTCGCCCGCGTCGTACTCGTACCAGGAGTGCTTGACCTGTTCCGTGATCTTCGTGGGATCGAACGACTCCAGCTTCGAGAGATCCCGGTTGCGGATGATCCCTGATGGGATGAACTTGGGCGGATCCGACTCGTCGTTCAGCGGATACTCGCCGTACACCATGTAGTTGCCAACGCCCGCGCCGTACCCGGCCCAGTCTTTGTAGAACCCCGCGACGGCGAGCAGATCCGGAATATACACCTGCCGGACGAACTGCTGTGCCCCCGCAACCAGGTCTTTAAACTGCGCGATCGTGTGAATGTTCAGCGAGGCCTGCTGATTGGGATCGACCGGGGTCGCCATGCCACCCACGAGGAAGCTCTGCAGGTGCGGATTCTTCCCGCCGAGGATCGCGTGCATCTTGATGAACTCGCGCTGCCAATCGAGCGCCTCGAGGTAGTGCGCAACCGCCATCAAGTTGGCTTCTGGCGGAAGCTTGTACGCGGGATGCCCCCAATAGGCGTTGCCGAAGGGGCCAAGCTGCCCCCGATCGACGAGCCCCTGGATTCGGTCCTGGATGCCCTTGAAGTAGACCCTGCTCGACTTTGGCCAGTCGGAGAGCGACTGCGCAAGGTCCGAAGTTGCACCTGGATTCGCCTCGAGGGCCGACACGATGTCGACCCAGTCGAGCGCGTGCAGATGATAGAAATGGATCACGTGGTCCTGGATGCACTGTGACGCGATGATCAGGTTTCGGAGGATGCGCGCGTTGGGCGGCGGGGTGGCTCCAATCGCGTTCTCCACGGCGCGAATCGAGGCGATCGCATGCACCGTCGTGCAGACCCCGCAGATTCGCTGGGTGAAGGCCCATGCGTCGCGGGGGTCCCGCCCTTGCAGGATGATCTCGATTCCTCGAAACATGGTGGAGGACGACCACGCGTCCGACACTTCGCCCCCTTCCACTTCAGCCTCGATACGGAGGTGGCCCTCGATACGGGTTACGGGATCGACGACGATGTGCGTCATGCGTCACCTCCTTCGGGCTCGTCGGTAGCGTCCGAGGGCACGTTGGATGTCTTGGAACCGGCGAATTTTCGCCCGAGTTGAACGAGGGTGTGCGTCGCGAACGCTGTCGTGACGCCGACCGTGGCCCACAAGCCCACCTTGTCGATGTTCGTCGCCTTGTCGAACCCGGGGAAGCCCGGGAGGTGCGCGTAGAACGGCGTCATCTTGTCCCAGAAGTCGGGCTCTGCGCATCCGATACAGCCGTGGCCGCACGCGATCGGCCAACTCGTATTTCCGTTCCAGCCGACATTCGGACAGTTCTGAAACGACACGGGGCCCTTGCAGCCCATCTTGTAGAGGCAGTGCCCCTCACGATGCGCTTCGTCACCCCACTGTTCGACGTACTGCCCAGAGTCGTAGTGGGCCCTTCGTTCGCAGTTGTCGTGGATGGATTTTCCGTACGCAAAGAGCGGTCGATTGAGCGCGTCGGTCGCGGGCCACCGCCCGTACGTCAGGTAGTAGACGATCGTGGCCGTCAGGTTCTCGGCGTTGACCGGACACGCCGACAGATTGATCTGCGTCTTGATTCCGGGGACCGCATCGGCCAGACCGAGCGCACCCGTTGGATTCGGAGATGCAGCAGGCAACCCCCCGAACGTCGCGCAGGTACCGACCGCGATCACCGCAGCCGCGTTGGTACACACCTCGTTCGCGATCTGCATCGCCGACTTGCCCCCGATCGTACAGTAGGCACCGTTGGCGCCCGTAGGAATCGAACCTTCGACGACCGCGATGTACTGCCCTTGTTGGTTGTGCACCACGGACTCGAGCGCCGCTTCCGACTGATGCCCCGCCGCAGCCATGATCGTCTCGTGGTAATCGATCGAGAGAAGATCCAGCACCACCTCAGCTGCCGTCGGCTTGCTCGATCGCAAGAACGACTCGGTATTTCCGGCACAGTCCTGAAACTCCAGCCACACGAGCGTTGGCTTTCGCTTGTTCTCGAGTGCGTCGGCAATCACGGCGGACGCGCTCTTCGGCAGACCGATCATCACCGCCATCGCTGAGCAGAACCCGAGGAACTCGCGCCGCGAAACGCCACGCGCCGCCAGCTCACGCACCAGGTCACCACCACCCGTTCCGTCCATACTGCCTCCTTGCCTCACAGAGCAAAGGCCGGACGGGACTGATGCGTCCGACTAGCGCGACGGTAGCCACATAAGAATTTCGATCACAAGCACAACCTCGTTGTCGAAAGTGTTTTTCATCGGCGCGCGTATTTCTTTCGTCACACGCGGACTGTTGTGCAGATTCTGCACGAAACTCGAGCCTTAGAGTGGGGTCTGGCGCAACCCACGCGTTTGATTTGCGGACACGCTATCCGCCGATCAGATCGTTCACATGAACATTCACATCTCGTACGTCTCCGACGTTCTTTGCGTGTGGGCGTACGTCGCGGAAGCCCGACTCGACGAGCTACGCCGTGAGTACGGAGCCGATACCGCGATCGAGTACCGCTTCATTCCGGTGTTTGGCGCCACGCGCTATCGCATCGGCGAAGGCTGGAGCGATCGTGGTGGCTTTGCAGGGTTCGGAGCACACGTCCGTCGGGTGGCAACGGACTTCCCACACGTGGTGGTGAACGAACGCGCCTGGAACGATGTCGCACCGACAACCTCGGCAACGGCGCACGAGGTGCTTTGCGCGACGCGCCTGCTGCAGGACGAAGGCAATCTCGACGCGGAGCCGAAAGCTGGGTTCGCCGGCAAGACTACGTTCGAAGAGGCCGCGTGGCGGATACGGTGCGCGTTCTTCGAGGCGGCCAAGGACATCTCGGACCGGAGGGTCTTATTCGAGGTCCTCGAGTCTTTGGCGATTCCCATGGGCGCGGTGGAAGCGAAGCTTCGTTCCGGTGAGGCGATGGCCGAACTCTGCCGCGACATCGAGCTGCGTGACAAGCACAAGATCGAAGGCAGCCCCACCTACTACCTCAACCAAGGCCGCCAGAAGCTTTACGGCAACGTGGGCTACCGGGTGGTCTCCGCGAACCTTCGCGAGCTATTGAGTCGTCCTGGCGATCAAGCGTCCTGGTGCTGAGATCGCCGTTGTGGTCTAGAGTGGCTCGGCCATGACCTCGACGACCCGAATCCTCGATTCGCACGTACACCAATGGGACCCTCGGACGACACCACGCGAGGCCACCATGGCCGTGAAACTATTCGGCTGGAGTCCACGCCTCCTCGACTTCGTCGTCCGGGTGGGCATGCCCAAGCCGCTGGTCGATTTCGTCGGCCGTGGGGAGTACGCGCTGAACGCATACCTACCCGCTGATCTTCGCGAGGACTGGGCGGAGCACGCCCCGCGGCTCTTGGGAGTCGTCCATGTGCAAGCTGGGTGGAAAGGAAAGGCGCATCGGGACGTAGTCGGTGAAACCCATTGGCTCGAGACCATCGACCCGGAGGGAACGATCATCCGGGCCATCGTGGGTGCGGCACACCTCGAGGCACCCGACCTCGGCGATGTCCTCGACGCGCACACACGCGCCAGTGCCCGGTTTCGTGGCGTGCGTGACATGCTCGCCTCCCACCCGAGTGACGCGATCGTCGACTTCGCCAGAGAGCCCGAGCTCCTCAGCAACCCAGCGTGGCGACGGGGATACGCCATGCTCGGCGAGCGCGGGCTCTCGTACGACGCCTGGATGTATCATCACCAGCTCGACGCGTTCGCGGAGTTCGCCGAGGCGACGCCGGACACCCCATTCGTGCTGTGTCACCTGGGCACGCCAGTCGCGCTCGCAGGTGAGTTTGCGGGCCATGGAACGAGCGCTGCCGAGCGCAATCGCATCGAAGACCAGTGGAGGGCCTCGATCGCCCGATTCGCGGAGATCTCCCACGCGCGTTTCAAGATCTCCGGGCTGCTGATGCCGATCCTCGGGCACGGCGCCGAGTACCGCCCTACTCCCATGACGACCGCCGAGTTTGTCGATCGCGTGGGGCCCCTCGCCACCTGGGCGATCGACACAATCGGCATCGACCGTTGCATGTTCGGCTCGAATTTTCCGATAGACAAGGTTTCGATCGACTACGCCTCCGTGATCGCAGGCTTCGATCAGCTGTTGTCCACGCGCGATGACCAAGACAAAGAACGATTCTTCGAAAGTGTCGCCCGCGACTTCTACCGGATCGAAGCGCCGTAGGTTCGCCCGACCCCACACCGGCACACCCGGTTTCGAGGCTCGATTTCGTAGGTGATTGCGCTATCGTTGCGCGCACGTGGAGCCGATCACTCGCCGGTCGCTCGCGGGAAAGACCACGACGTTGATGATCCCTTCCGGCCGAAACTCGACCTGCACATCCTTGGCATGCCTCGCCCCCTTCCTGCTCGCCACCCTGGGTTGCTCCGGCGACGGAAGTAACACCGAGCCGCTTCCCGAGTTCCAAGGATGGGTGCCAGTTGGAGCGCGCACCGTCGGCGACTACGCATACGACATCATCCCCGTGCCCGACGCGTTCCATACGATGCACGTCGGCCCCAACAACAGCGACAACGTCTGGGTGGCCGTCGCTCCCGAACACGAACTCGATTGGGTCGCGGAGACGGCGTTCTACGTCCCCGAGGGACCGACGTACGACAACGTCGGCAACCTCTACTTCAGCCCGTTGTTTCCCCAGGAAGACGTCTCCCTCGTGTCACTCGACGCGGATACCGGC
>JBATTM010000344.1:0-2654 GCA_049670545.1 Polyangiales bacterium | reverse complement strand
GAGGTAACCAGCAGCGACGGCGTCGAAACGACTCTGACTATCGACCCCGCGCAACGCGGTGATGTCGATCTCGAAGTTACCGCCGAGTCCAACTTGCTTCAGTACGTGGCCACAGAAGTAGCCGACGACTTGCTCGGCGTGGGCATCACGGGCTCGATTCAATCGAATCTGCCGATCACCGTGGTTGGCACCGTGAACGATATCCGAGAAGCCCAAGTGCGAGACGGCTCGGTGCTCGTCGTCGAAGACATCGACCGCGATACGCTCACCATCGGCGCCGCAACCGGTGCACGCCTCACCGCCACAGGCACGGTCGACAGCCTCTCGGCCGCGGCGTCGAAAGGCGCAACTCTCGCCGCCAGCGACCTCATGGCAACCACAGCCGAAGTGCGGTTCAGCGACGGCGCGTCAGCCGTCCTGTGCGTCTCGGACGAAGTCATCGGTTCGGTGACCGACGGCGCCACCCTCACCGTCGTGTGCGGTGGGGACGCCAGCGGAGTGAGCACCTCGAACGGCGGCACGGTGAACTAGAGGTTCGGGGCGGCATCGGTCTGAGCCTCTGCGGGATCGCCTCTCGGAAGCCCTACTCGCCGCGCAGCTCGGCAATGACCGCGCCCTTCCCGTCCATCAACTTCAGAACATCCCCATCGACCTCGTAGCGCTTCGTGTCACCGAGCACCTTGGCGAAGTTGCGCTCGAGCTCCTCGCCCTCGGGGCACGCGCGCATGGTCATGGCCGTCTGGCCGAACGTGAGCTGGTTGCTTTCGAGCGTGTAGCCGCCGGAGATCTGGTTGCATCCCGCAAAGCCGGACACCCGTGGTTCGGCCCCTTGAAGCGTGATGTGGGGCGCCTGACCGCCAGCGCCAACGCCCGCGGGCTCACCGCGGAGGGTCTGCAGCACCCACCGAGTGCCGGTAATCGACGTGGCGGCGGCTCGGATGGAGTCGGGCATTCGGCGGACGAGCACCGGCACCGGGTCGCTCGGCGGCGCATCGTAGGATCCGTCCACGCCGAACGCGGGGATGAACTCCGTGCTGACAAACATCAGCTTGCCTTGGTTCTCGATGCGGGCGCGAACGCCGAAGCGCCCCTTCGGGCTCAGCGACGACGGGTCGTACGCCAACGTCATGCGGTACGGCGGGCCCGACTTCGCCGAGACGGTTTCCTCGGCGATCCGCTCGGCGGCAACGTCCATCTTCGCCCCGTCTTCGAGCACTGCCGTGACCGTCGCGGTCGGCGGCAGCATCATGCGCTCTCGATAGAACACTTCCACCTGCAGCTCGGCGGCAGGCTTCACCTCCTCCGACGAGCTCTTCGCGTCGGGCGCAGGCTCGGTCGTGTCCGCCTTCTGGCATCCGCCCATCGCAACAAACGCAGCGGCTACCGCCGCCACTGTCGACTTCCTCATCGGTCACCTCCCGCCACTCTCGCCACGTAGAGCGCGACGGCCACGTGGCAGCGAGCCTACTCGGCGGAGCCGCAGGCCTGGCGCGCGGCGTCTGCACATTGAGACGAGCTTCCGCCTGCGTCCTCGCATCGGTCCACCGCCGTGAGGCACGCGTCTCTCACGGTTGCGTTTTCTCCGCAGATGCCGGTGTCGCAGGCAGCCGCCGCGTCACCGCTGTCGCCACAGGCTCCGACGAGCAACGCGGTCGACAGCGCGCTAGCCAACAAGATCGTACGTAGAATCATCCCAGTCCTCCCGTTCGTGCCGGAGGCTACCATAGAGACGACTGGCCGTGGGTGGGAAGCGGCATCACCGACATGTCGAGCCCCCCCTTGATTCCGAAGTGCGGTCACCCTACGCCCCGAGAGGATTCGGAGGAAGCGCAGTATGACCCATGCAACCATCCCGGGCGCCCACGTTCTATTGATTCTCAGCCTCGCGATCGGCCAACAGGCGTGCGACGACGAGGAACGGCTAGGCCCCATCCCAGGCACGCCCGACGGTGGGATGGGCGGAACAGGAGGTGACGGCCCGTCGTCCGATATCAACCTTCGCGTCGAACTCGTCTGGACCACACCAAACGACCCCGATCCGGATGACATCGGGCCCGGAACCGGGAGCGACCTCGACTTGCACGTCGGACACCCGCTTGCCGACGGCGGCCAGGACCTCGACAACGACGGAACCAACGAGCCGTGGTTCGACAGCACCTATGACGTCTACTGGTTCAACGCCGGTCCCGACTGGAACGCCCTCGGCGACACGAGCGACGACCCCATACTCGAACGCGACGACACCGATGGCGCAGGCCCGGAGATCTTCGGTCTCGACGTCCTCGAACAGGGCACCTACCGAGTCGGCGTGCACTACTTCGACGACCACCAGTTCGGCTCGAGCGATGCCATAGTCCGGGTCTTCGTCGACGACGCACTCGAAATGGAATTCGGCCCGGTGACCCTCGAGCACCGAGACATGTGGGACGTCGCACGGATCGAAGGGTCCCCCCTGTCGGTCACGGCGGTCACAGCCGACGGCGGTGGCCCGGACGTCACGCCCAACTACGACCGCCCGGGGGCGCAGGCGCTGTAGTAACGCATCCTACTGGAAACACGTTCTGACCTCGCTTCGCGTTCCGTAGAATGGTAGCGTCGTTCGCATGAACGCCGGACGCCAGAGGCTAGTAATCGTCGCAACCATGGGGCTGGTC
>JBATTM010000343.1:0-2075 GCA_049670545.1 Polyangiales bacterium | reverse complement strand
AGATATCCGGTGATCTCGTCCGCGGCAAGACCTTTGAGTGAGTTTGGCTGCACCGCGCCCAAGACCGATTTTCTTTTGCCAGGTCGACTGAAAACCCCCGCCGCTACTGGGCTGGTTGGCAATTTCGGATTTCACGCGGGTGGCTACATCGTGACTTGCAGGAGCTCCAGGATCTGTTCTTGCTCGGGTGTTGGGAGGCTATTTTGATCGAATTCAGCGCCATTGACCGCGACGCGATTGCGCGTGATCTGCGCTAAACAATCAATCACCCCGCGGAATGTCCAGCGTCTGTCTTCGCCTTTCCCGTCGTTGGCAAATAGCGGCGCCAAGCGTTGTTCCATGTGCCATTGCAGGTAATAGGCCAGCATACAGAGAAAGACGTGGCTGCGAATCCGGTCATCGGTTTTGTGATAAACCGGGCGAATCTCCAGCTGCACGGTCTTAAGATTGCGAAAGGCGCGCTCGACAAAGGTCAGACTTTTATAGGCGCGCACCACGTCCAAGGTCTTCATCTGCTCTTTATCGACGTCGCTGGTGATGACATAGCACCCGTCGAAGCGCTTCTCGTGCTCCACTTTCTCGGCGTTAATCGACCAGGTGAGACGATGCTGGCAAGATTTTTCCTGTTGCGGATCGGCCTCGATCGCCCATTGGATGAATTTGCCCATCTTGTATTTGGCCAAAACCTTGCCAACGCGCGCACCGAGCTTCTCGACAGTCGTGGCGCGCTTGTAGGCCGCGATCTCAGCCAGGCTCTTGGTGGTGAGATCGAGCAGCCGTTGGCGCGTCTGAGACTCACGCACGGCCGTCTGTGGGTTGCGACATAGGCAATACCGGCGGGTCGGGTCGTCAGGGTCACTGACCTCATGAATATTGCGCTCGTCGAACAGGTCAAGGGTGATCACCTTGTTCTTCAGCAAGGTCATCATCTCGCCATGGGTCAAAGCGCCGATGGTCTGTAAGTCCTTCTCGTCTTTGAGCGCGTCAATGTTGCTGCGGGTGACCATCCCGCGATCACCGACGAAGATGATCTTCTCGATGCCATAGTCTTGCTTGATCTCATACACCTTGTCGACCACGGTGGTCTCATCCTTGGTATTGCCCGCGTAGACTTCCACCCCGACCGGACAATCTTGGTCATTGCAAATGAGCCCGACGACAATCTGCTCACGGCTTTTCTTGCCATCGCGGTTATAGCCAAAGGCGACCAGTTCGCTGTCTTTGTAGTCGCCTTCAAAATAGACGCTGGTGATATCGTAGAGGATCACCTGTCCATTGCGCAGATGACGCCCGGCAAGGGTTTTCTGAATGGCCTTTTGGCGCTGTAACAGCCGGTCCATGGGTTCATAGCAATTTGCCTCAACGTTGGGGGCGTCATCAATTCCGCACAGTTCCCACAGGCAGGTATTGGGGTGATGGTTGCATAAGGCGAGCTTGCTGCCAGCATAGACCAAGCGACCGACGATCATCGCCAGTGCGCTGCTGACCCAGAGTTCGGCCCGCGAGTAGAGGATGCGATGCAAGCCCAGTTGCTTGGCAATAGCCAGGATGGCGTAACTGGCGCCGTATTCGCGGCTGTTGAGAATCTGGAAGGCCTGCGGGTCATCGACGGGAACCACGCGCTCGCGGAACGCCAATTGCAGGAGTTTGAGTTGTTCCAGTGAGCAACCGGTAATGCGCCCATGCTGGGTATGGCACATCTTGCCATTATCGCGAAAGGAGGTACGCAAAATGCCCACCGGGCTCTTGCGGGTGGTTTGGATTTCCAGATGCAAATTGCCATGTGCGGTCTGCATGGCTAAGTCTACGCGCATGAGCGCAGATATAGCAAGGACTAATATTTCAAATGCGTGGCTACATTTTGAAAAAATTTGTTGCCGAAAAAGTCAGCAACCACGCGGCCTAGCGGCGAAAAATGGGCCAATTTCCGGGGGTAAAGTCGGGCTTGGCGCCTTACGCGCATTCGCAGATCCGTTGCCTTGGAGGCTGCAGGACTGCAACAACTTTCGTTTGTCTTCTATCTAAATCCCTCGATATCCTGATCGTGGTTTTCGGAGAAATTGGGGGTAACACGA
>JBATTM010000342.1:0-3474 GCA_049670545.1 Polyangiales bacterium | reverse complement strand
GTCGAGAACTCGACCGTGCGAATCGCCGCCCGTTTGGCCCCTTCACTGAGATTGCGCCCAAACAGGGCGAGTCGGGCCTGGCGAAGGGTGCTTGGGTCGAACGAGGCGGTGAACTGGACCACGTCGTCACGCAAGACATCGACCCGGCCGTCCGGTGTCGCGATGAGAGACCATTGCGTGGCGTCGTTGCCGGGGTCGAAGGATCGGACGACCGCGTTGCCGATCATCAGGTTGAGCTCGTCCCGCGACCCGCTCAGCAACAACCCGAGCCCCGCATTCACGAACGCATCCGGGGCCTCCGAGGTGAACGCGACGCCGGCACTCTCGAGGCACGACACCCCGCATCCAACCGGCAGCGCGAATTCCACGTCGACACGCACGCGCGTCCCAGCGAGGTCGACCGTCTCGCCGATCAACGCGCCGCCTTCTTCGCTCGCGTTGCCGTCGGGGATCAAGCCGCGGTTCGTGATCTCGAGCGTCGCAGGACCGAATACCGATGCGGAGGTTGGCGCCACGCAGGTCGCCAGGTCTGTTCCTGCGCAACTCGGAAAATCGATCGCGCTCGGGAGCTCGGCGAACTCGGGTGCTTTGCAACATGTGCCGTTGTCGACGCAGCAGGTTGCAAAGACGGTGCACGCGGCTCCTCCGCACGCAGCCGGTGCCTCGAAACACGCGAGTGCGGTGGCCGCGTAGTCGCTCGCCGACCCGCCATCGGTGATCGTCAGTGCGTCCCAGCTGCTTCGATCCGGGTCGGCAACGAGCACGTCCACCGGGTTGCTGATCACGCCGTCGAACACGTCCACGATCCCGGGGCCTTCGCCGCCCGCGCCGCCCGCGCCCGCGCCACCACCTTCGGTCCCGCCGCCGCCATTCGGCGCGTTAGGACCAGCGGTCCCGCCGCTGCCACCGAAGCTCGCGTCCCCGCCAGGTTCGCCAGGTTCGCCGAAGTCCCCGCACCCGACCGCGACGATGAGCGCGAGTGCCCCCATCGTGAGGGTTCTGGGTTTGGCGGTGGTTCCAAGGCTCATGGCGCGCTCCACAATTGCTCCAGTGGGATCAGCTGATCGGTCCGACCCCCCCCGGTTAGATTCACACGCCGTGCCAACACGAATCGGAGCACCTCCGGGTCGTCGGCTCGTCGCGTCACGGCGATTCCAGTGATACTGCAGTCATCACCCAGGCATTCGCTGCGGACGAGGGGTGACTCGTTGGTCAAGATCGGGTTGACCACGAACGGGAGTGCCTCCGGCAAATCAAACGCGAGCATCCCGACGTCGTTCGATCGGGCCTCGGCCATGGCGAGGCTCCAGTCGCCTGGGGCGCGCTGCGCGAGGAACCAAATCCGCAACCGCAGACTCTCCTCACCGAACATCACCAGCGGCTCCGGCGAACGAATGCCTGCGGCAGCGAAGGGCCCAAGCTCCTCGGCAGTGAGGACGATGCGACGAAGGGGCCCGTTGCCTTCGAGCACGACTTCGAGCGCGCGGGAGAGTCGCACCGCGTGGATTTCCGACGGCGCGCCGACGCCCTGCACGCACGAAAAGAAGAGCCAATAGCCTTCCTGCGCGTCCGGATCCGCTGGAATTAGCGCTGGATCGCGAAGGCTCTCGCATTCTGGGATGTCGCCGGGGGAGAGCGTCGGCGTCGTCGGAATCGGAAGCGACGTCATCGGGCTGCTGACCGGTTTGACGACCTGGATGCCGAACACATCCGGTGGCCCTGGGCCCACCTCGCGTGCGAAGGCGAGCACCAAATCACGGAGCGATCCGTCCTCGTTGAGCTCGGCGAGAAGGTTCGGCTCGCGTGCGCTGACGTTGCCGTCGCAGCCTTCGGGCACGCCGATGCATGAGGGTGGGTCGTCGCCCGCCTTGGGTCCGCCGCTCGTTTGCCACCCGTCGAGGCTCCAGTCTTCGCCTTCGTCGGTGGTCTCGCGGGCGTGCCCGAGGGCGTACCCGACATGGGCCACCGGCTCGAGCTCCGGGGCGTCGTTGCTCCCCTCGACGATCAAGTCCCACTGGACGTCCGCGACCGAGTTTCGTGAGCTGGCCAACGTCGGCGCGCCCACATAGGCCGACCTCCACGAGCCCCCGAAACGGAGGCTCGAGCCCGTCAACGTTGCAACTTGTTTCTCGAACTGGCCCGGATTGGCACAGTCCTGCCTCTCGGCGAGGACGGGGCCTGCCCAGAGCCCATCGCCCTGGCCTTCGAGTGCGACCTGCAGCCCGGGGACCTGGGCGCACTCACCGGTGGAGGAGAGCTCTGCGATCTCTGTCATCGGAAAGTCTTCGAGAACCGTTTCGCCGTCGACGACGACCGACGCCCGGAGCATCGGGATCATCGCCTCGACGAGAGTGGGGCGAAGCGTGACCTCCACATCGACCGGTTCGTCAATCGCAACCGCGGTGCGTGCGATTTCCGTGTCAGCTTGGGTGAGCAGCAGCAATCCACCCGCGTGGAGCGTCACCGCGAGCTCGTCTTGGAGCTTGCTACCCGATGCGAGGTCGTTCGCGGTCGAGAGCACCAGGCCCGTGTAGCGTTCGCAGCGCTCGTCGTCCGTGCAGTCCGTGGGGTCGACCGTGCGAAGGGTCGTCGCCACCCAGCCGCCGAGCCCGAGGGAGACACAGTCGGCGCTAATCAACGCGCGGGGGCGATCGCTGGTGCCGAAGTCGCCGACGAAGGTGTCGCCTTCATACGTCGTTCGTGCGGGGATCCACTCCCCCTCGACCGTCGGCCCGGTCACCCATGCGATCCGCAGGTCGGCCGCGGTCCAGGCTTCATCGAGCGCGGTGCGACGCCGCTCGCAGCACGCGGGCTCCTCGTCGCAGTCGGTGTCGTCGCAATCGACCCGCGTGTCTTGGTCGTCGTCGGTGTCGTTTTCACAGAAGAGTTCGGTGCCGATGCCGCTGTCGACGCCGCCGTCCATGCCGCCATCGACGCCTCCGTCGGGCGGCACGAGGTTTCGGTCCGGGTCGTTGACGAGTGTGCAGCCGAACGCCGACGTGACGACGAGTGCGGCGAGGATCGCTCTCACTTCGCCCTCCCCATCGGCACTCGGACGGCCGCGTATCCGCCCTGGCGTGTCACCGAGACGGTTACGTCAGCGCGCTCACGACGCTGACGCCTGCGATGCTTTACGTAGAGCACGATCGCGCTGATCCCGAGCGCGACCGTCGTCCCCCACATCACATCGGCGGCGATGTTGAAGCGGTCCGTGCGGTTCGCGAGGCGATTCGCGTTGGCGAGGTCGTCTTCGTTGCCCGTCATTTCGTACGCGTCGGCCGCGCGATCGTAGTCGTCGTGAAGTGAGCGCGCCTTGAGCGAAAGGCCCAGGCCGACCGCGGCGGTCGCCAACGTGCTAGCCGCGGTCCCGATCGCGGCGTTTCGGAGACGCAGGTTTGGTTCGGGTGCGGCGGGTGGCGATTCTGGCATCGGGTCGGGGGTGGGGACCGCGGGGATCGACGCGAGACGGATGGT
>JBATTM010000341.1:0-7141 GCA_049670545.1 Polyangiales bacterium | reverse complement strand
CAGTTGCACCGGTGGTCGCCGCCCTTCGAAAAAGACGTCCAACAGATGCTCAGCGCGTTCGTCACGTTCCAGGGTGCGACGGCCTCTCCGGACTTTCGTATCATGGCGAAGCACCGGCTCACGATGGTGCGAGACCATGTGTTTGGGTCCCTCGAACGCGCCCTCAACCCGGAGGTTGGCAAGCTTGCCGAAAATGCTTGAAAACGAGCTCAATCGCGTTGAGCGACCATCCCCAGGGAGTGCCACTGGTGGTCCTGTCGAGCCGCGAACGGGTTGGCACCAGGGGAGCGACGACGATGAGCCGTGGTTCGACGAGGCAAACACCGAACTCGTGATGCGTCGCGGCGAACCATGGGTCCGTCGGATCGCGCGGTCCCTCGTTCGCCGGCTTCAGCTTGGACCGGACCACCAGGAAGAGCTGGAGGCGGCGGGACGGCTCGGGCTACTTGAGGCGCATCGGAAGTACGACCACCACCACCCTTCTTGCGCGAAATTTTCGACCTTCGCCTACACGAGCGTCCGGCGTCACGTGCACGACGCCGTCTCGGGAGTTCGAAACGCCTCGCAAGGTCTTCGGCGCAGCGCGAAGAGGAAGGCGGCCTCGGCGAGAGAGTCGGGGGAGAATCCAGCCAACGTCCACACGGAAGACCACTTGGGATGCCTGCTTCGGCTCGGTACCGAAGGGGTGTTCGACGACCGATTCATGGATCTCGAGCGGCACCTCGAAGGTCAAGCCGTGCGTGATGCGATCGAAAGGCTGCCCAACGCGCAGCAGAGGCAGGTCGTGCGTCTGATCTACGTCCACGGCCGCGAACAGACCACGGTCGGTCAAGCGCTCGGCCTCGGAAAGTCGCGGGTTTGCCAGATTCAAAAGGCCGGTCTCGAAACCCTGAAGAAGCTCCTCGACATCGGCAGCGCGCTCGATGACCATGCCTACGACAACACCGTCAAGAAGCTCACCTCGGCGACGCACCGCGACGTACTCGAATCGCTCTATCGGAAGCGAGCCGGCTACGAGAAGGCGCGGAAAGATCTCGGCCTCACCGCGACTGAGCTGGAGGCCCTGCACCAGACGGCGCTCCGCGAGGTTGCCACACAGCTGGAGCGGGGAGAACGGTTCTGGCGCGACTCGCCGGGGACTGAGATTGAGGCCAGGTCCCGAACAGGCCGCGACCGGAAGGCATAGGTCAATCTCTAGACCTTCTGGACCCGGCTGGGGTTGCAAGAAATGCGCTCCCTAGACGCGACGGACCCTCTCGTGCTCGTCCACTGAGCCAGCGCTCGGAAATGTGTCCAAGCGAGCGCATGGCAGGTGGCGTCCGTAGACAAAGCCTCTACCGAGTTGCGAGGCCCAAGTCTCTGCCTCGAGGCATCGGTGGAATTCTGGCAAGCCCCCTGCTGCGCCTGATTAAGGGTGGCAAAGCTTGATCGATCGCATGCCCTGCTCGCCGAATACCTGCTGCATGCGCTGAAAGAATCGACGTTCCTCGGTCCGGACGTGCGTGACCAGCAGATCACCGAAGTCGTCTAGATGATGGATAAGGTCCTCCGAGCACGCGAGCTCGCGTAGGTTCGCGTGCTGCCGACAGAGCTCCGTTGCAAGGCGCTCGAGCTCAGGATCTTGACCTCGGACAAGAGGGAAGAGTTGATTCTCTTCGACGAGGAAGTGGGGCTCGATGGTTTCTTCGAACACGCTCTTTACTTGCCGGGCACGTTCAGCGCGATCTTCGGACAACAGCGCCTTGAGTGTGGGTGGGCCGCCATCACGTAGCCCTTGGGCCAGGATGAGCATCCGGAAGTGCTCCCGGGACAGTGGGATGAGCGTGGAGTGTCGTTTCATCGCTGGACGCTACGCCGGAGGCCCTCCGCGAAACCGTTCGAGAATCGTCTGAATCGTGTGAGCTCCGGAAGTCCACGGCCCCTTTCCGTACCGACGAAGACTGCCTCGTCCTCGAGATCTTCGGCGGCTCGAACCCAGTCGACAGACAGTTTGGGGGCGGCTGTTTTCCAGCGTGGGCTGCAGCGTCGCTGGCCCGTTTCTCGTAGGCCCCTACTTGGTTCGCCATGGGATACGGGGCCTCGCTGATGCTGGGGTGGACGGTGCTGCTTCTGTGGGCGTACCAGCGACCCGTCGAGCGGAGTGCCGTTGCCGCCCTCACGGTGCTCGTCATTGGCGGCCTCGTCGTCACCGAGGTCGTCGCTGTGGGGTTGGGCTATCTGGAAGCCTGGCGCATGATTCCGACGTGGATTCTCCAAGCGGTGCTGTTCGCCCTGTTTGCTTCCGCGTATCACTACCCCGCGCTAAAGAATCGCGTAGCTGTCTAACGGGACGCGCCGATCTTCGACGGGCGGAAGCTTCAGAACCGTGTATGGCACGCATGTTTTGCGCACCAATTCCATATCTTCTCCCTCCGATGTCTTGCGCCAACCCGAACGGTGGGAAATCTTGACGCAGGAGTATAGATTCCACACCCTAAAGCGAAGAGTTCTTCATGCTGGGAGGAAGACCCTGAGGCCCACAGCACAAGAAGAGTATGGTCTGCGCTGCCTCCTGCACCTTTCCCGATCGGAAGGCTCTTGCACGATCGGGGAGATTGCCGAACAGGAGGCGCTGAGCCCGGCTTACGTGGCCAAGCTCATGAGACTCCTCCGACAGGCCAAGCTGGTTGAAAGCGCTCGTGGCAAGAGCGGAGGGTACCGGCTCAGTGCCGCTCCCGACAGCATGCTCTTGAGTGACATCATGGATGCGCTTGGGGAGCGGTTCCATTCCCCGTGCGTGTGCGAGCGCTACTCTGGACAAAACGACGAGTGCGTCCATCTCGAGGACTGTTCCATCCGTGCCCTATGGGTGGGCGTGGACCGGCTGGTCCACGGTTTTTTGTCGCGCACGACGCTCGCGGACCTCGTGTGCTCGGAACGTGCGATGAACCGTCGGGTCAAGCAGCACCTCGTCCGGCTGCCGAAAGCCATCGGGTAGCCGGGGTACGGCGTCATTCGGGGCTGCGTTCGAAAACCGTTGTCGTCGCCTATACTTGACAAAAAAGTATACTATCATCAGGCTCCGGATCCCGACCGGACTTACCTGGAGAAGAGATGGCCCCAACACCCGAAGCTCGCTTCGAGCTCGAGAAGCTCACAAGAGACCATCACGTGGGTTCTCCAGTTCTCGACGGAGGGCCGGAACGGCCATGACATTGTCCTGCGGGGTCCGTGAGGTCCGCTTCCGAGATACGAGAGGAGAGCCGCGTGTCGAATCATCCAACTGATTTTCAAGGATCTGTGATCGATGCGCTGCGAAAGGCCATCGAGCTCGAGATCCCCGACTCGCGGGCTGACGTGACCGGCGGCGGCGGACATTTCAGCATCGAGGTGACGTCGTCCGCGTTCGATGGCCAGGGCATGCTGGAGAGCCAGCGTCTCGTCTACGGCGCCATTGCACACCTGATGAAGGGAGACAGAGCGCCGGTGCATGCGATCGATAGCCTGAAAACCCGGGCACCCGACGCATCGAATCGATAGGAACAAGTCATGGAAGAAAAAAGATGACGTTAGACTTCGAACTTCGCTCCGAGCTGGATAAGCTCACAAAAGACCATCGCGTCGTCCTGTTCATGAAGGGCTCTCCACGCGCGCCTCAGTGCGGCTTTTCAGCACGCGTGGTCGGCATCCTCGACGACTTGATCGAGGAATACGAAACGGTCGACGTTCTATCTCGCCCCGAGATCCGCAACGGCATCAAGGAGTATTCGAACTGGCCCACGATTCCCCAGCTCTACGTGAACGGCGAGTTCGTAGGCGGCTGCGACATCGTGCAGGACCTCGCCTCCTCGGGAGACCTGCGCGAGGCCCTCGGCGTCGAGGTACCGGAAGTGGAAGAGCCATCTATCACCGTCACCGACGCGGCTGCTGAGGCCTTTCGGGAGCACGCTTCCCAAACGGGCGATGAGGTAATTCGGCTCTCGATCAGTAAGCGCATCCAGCATGACATGGAAGTGGGCCCACGCCGCGACGGAGACTTCGTGGTGCAGTCGAACGGCATTACCGTCGCGATCGACCGAGTGAGCGCCTCCCGAGCCAACGGTCTAACCATCGACTACGTCAAGCGCGGCCTCGACGCCGGCTTTTCCATGGACAACCCGAACGGGCCGGCCAAGGTCCGGGAGATGACGGCAAAGGAACTCAAGGAGGCCATGGACGCGGGCCGGGTCCAGCTCTTCGACGTGCGGCCCGAAGAAGAGCGGCGAATCGCCTCGATCGAAGGTGCGCGACCACTCGACACGGACGGCCAAGAGCACCTCAAGTCGCTACCGAACGACACGGAGATTGTCTTCCATTGCCACCAAGGGATCCGCAGCATGGAAGCGGCAGAACACTTCCGAGCGGAAGGATTCACGCGGGTTTACAACCTACGGGGAGGCATTGACGCATGGTCCTGCGAGGTCGACGCGTCGGTGCCACGGTACTGAACGTGAAGGATTCCGCGCCCACGATCACGGTGACCGACCAGGCGCTCGGTCAGATCCGCTCCATCCTCGAGGAGGAGGGGCTCAAGGATCAGAGCCTGCGTGTGGAAGCCCGCAAGGTCGGTCCGTTTCGCTTCGAATACGACCTCTACTTCGTCGAAGAAAAGGAAGTCACCGAAGCGGACCGGCGAACCGAGTTGGGTGAGCTTACGCTCGTCGTTGATTCAGACAGTACGCCCCATCTCGAGGGCGCCACCATCGACTATGTGGTGGGTCCGGCCGGCGGCTTCAAGTTCGAAAACCCGCAGAGCAAGCGCCACTTCGACGACCCCAAAGCCGAGGAGATCCAGGACTTCCTCGACCAAGAGGTGAACCCAGGGGTGGCGTCACACGGGGGCTATATTGCGCTGCATGGTTTCGAGCACGGCACGGCCTATCTCGAAATGGGCGGGGGCTGTCAGGGGTGTGGCATGGCGGCCATGACTCTGCGGCAAGGTGTGGAAGCCAAGGTCCGCGAGCGATTCCCTGAGGTGTCGCAGATCGTGGATGTGACCGACCACGCTGGCGGCACCAACCCCTACTATCGACCACCCGACAGCACGGCCGGGGCCTCCTAACGCGAGCGGAGAAGGAAGTGGTCTCCCTCGATTGGAACCACGACATCGCGTCGGTACTGGACGAAAACGAAAGGCTGAAGCGCCGCACCGAACGGCAGGCCGCCATCATTCGACTCTGGTCGTGTGAGCATCGCCTGCCTGACGGAGCGGCCAAGGCCAAGATGATGTAGTTGACGGACGCCTCAGTCGCCTTCGACCTCGCGACACTTCCGTTCCCAGCACTCGTCGCAGAAGACCGCCGTCCCCGAGCTGTCGAAGACCAGCGAACCGCTGCAGATCGAGCATGGGTCGTTGCCCGACACACGGTGCGGGGACACAACTCCGGCCGGCTGGGTAGGCGGATCGTCGGGAGTGGTGGTGCATGAACGCATCGGATGACCTATTCGTGCGTCTGCCGTCGCGGGCGAATCGGATCCCATCCGTCGTCCCCGGTCGACCAAAGCTCTTCGTTGCCTTCCCATTCGTCCGTAACCTCGTCCTCCGTCGGGGGGGCCGGCTCGGCCCAAGGGTCTTCCGCAAACCAGTCCAGCTCACTTCGAAAGCGGCGGTGAGCTCGCTTCACTCGGTTACGTCGTTTCGGCATGGTCGGCCTACCTTTCCGGGGTGCGTGCCCCGATCGTGTGAGGAGCACGTTTCGTGCCAACGTTGGATTCGGTCGTGGGTTGCCAAGCCCGCACCTTCCGTGCCTGTTCCTGCGTGGGGCGAGCGCGCTTTGTGCAGGAGCTGCACCCCGTCTGCCGCGATAGCGTGCAGGAGTTGCACTTCTCCACCGGACGCGGCCCACGCGATCGGCCCGCGTGTGCGGAACTCGCCTCGGCATGCCCTTTGCTTGGATTCAAGCAACGGAGGCGAACGCCATGGCACGAACCGAACGAACCCCGCTGACGATTCCAAGAGACCTGCGGCACGCGCTGGTTCTCTACCGGATCCGCAACGGGACGGCGGCAACGAAGCCCACCGTGGCCCGCGAGTCGATCGATGAAGTCGAGCGTGGAATCGGGGTCTCGCTTCCTCAACCGCTGCTTGCCGTGTTCGCCGCGACCGGTCGCGACCCGTACGAAATACTGGTCCTCACTGAAGAGCTCCGGGAGCTCTACGACCTCTCCCCTGACTTGGTCGCCGTGACGGAACAGCCACCAGACAACCGAAGGTCGCGGGCTCCCGTGTATTGGTGCCTCGATACGACAGCACCGGACGGGGGAAACGAGATGGTGTGGTGGAGCGTATCCAAACCCGGTCGACGCCACCATCTTTCGATCCTCGCGTTCTTTCGGACGCGCTATCTCCGCGGTCGCGCGACCTCCGCGGAGGCCACCGCGGTGCATGGCCTGTCTTCGAAGTTTCGACCTGCCATCGTCAGCCAGCCCCGTTCCGCGTTTCGTCGCGTCGTTCACAATCAGTTCGGACCCGGGTTCGTATTGCGCGAGTTCAATGACGGAAACCACAAGGTCGAGGTGGAATTTCCGAGCGTTGGGGTCAAGATGCTCCTCGCAAGCTACGTCCGAGATGTGCCTGAGACGGGCAGAAAGCCTTCTCGAACGGGCACACTACGCCTTGTGCCACGGAGGACTGCATGAGCGGCGCGAACTCCCTGGTCGACGTCGAGGTCATTCGAAAGATCCGCGCGGAAAACCAAGCCTTGCTCGAGGCGACCAGCAGCATGCAAGCAAGCATCGAGACGGGCCGGTTCGACCAAGCCGCGCCCATCGCGACAGAACTCGGCAACGTCCTACGAAGGCATGTGTTCCTCGTGGACGGCGTTCTCGATGTATTGAGCCCGGACGACGTGTCGACCACTCTGAAGCGGCCATGACCACCTCCCCTTTCGGGCGTGTCCCCCTGTCCTAGGACGGGTTTCGCCTCGTGACGCCCCACTCCTGCAGCCGGTACTGGATCGTTCTCTTGCTGATCCCGAGGATGGCGGCCGCCTTGGTGGGGGAGCCTCCGACGGCTTCGAGCGTTTTCATGATGGTGTACCGCTCGACTTCGGCAAGGGTCACGCCGGGAACCAGTAAACTCAGCGGGTCCCCCTCGCGGTCGGCCGGTTCGATGGGCAGGTCC
>JBATTM010000340.1:0-3953 GCA_049670545.1 Polyangiales bacterium | reverse complement strand
GCTGATACCACGGCGACCCGACCCGGTTCTGTGGCTGCGGCGCCTCGCAGATCGCGCGCTACAGGCAGCGGGTGAGCGGCCCTTTGCTGGACCGTTTCGACCTCCAAGTCGCGGTGCCTCGCGTGCGCGCGCGAACGATGCGAAACGCCTCACTGGGGGAGTCGTCAGCCACGGTCCGCGCCCGCGTGCAAGAAGCGCGGGCCAGGCTTCAGGCCCTTGGCCCGCTCGACTCGCTCGAGGCACTCGCCGCGCGCGTCTCCCGCGACGCACACACGCTTCTCGAGTTGGGCGTCGATCGCCTGAAGATGAGTGCGCGGGCGTATCTCAAAGCGCTCCGCATCGCGCACACGATCGCAGCGCTCGACGACTCTTCGTCGGTCAAGCCGCCCCACGCGGCCGAAGCCCTTCAATACCGCGTCCTCGACCGCGAGCCGCGGTAGCGCGCCCACGCACACCCACCAATGATGAACACGACAAGGAGCCCCACCCATGAAACAAACCCTCAAGGCAGTCGACACCCTGCTGCAGAATGTCGAAAAGCAGTTCGGCAAGGGCGCGATGATGCGCCTAGGCGACCACAGGGCAGAAAAGGTGCCTTCGATCTCGACCGGAAGCCCCTCCCTCGACGACGCGCTTGGCTGTGGAGGCTATCCAAAGGGTCGGGTCGTCGAAATCTTCGGTCCCGAGTCGAGCGGCAAGACCACCCTCACCCTTCACGCGATCGCCCAGTGCCAAGCCGCGGGAGGCGTCGCCGCGTTCATCGATGCTGAACACGCCCTCGACGTGCACTACGCCAAGAACCTGGGCGTCGACGCGAAAGAGCTTCTGGTCAGTCAGCCGGACAACGGCGAGCAAGCGCTCGACATCGCTGAGATCCTCGTGCGGAGTGGTGCGGTCGACTTGGTCGTCATCGATTCGGTCGCTGCGCTCGTCCCGAAAGCTGAGCTCGAGGGTGACATGGGGGCAACCCATGTCGGTCTTCAAGCCCGCCTCATGAGTCAGGCCCTCCGAAAGCTTGCGGGCGCCGCACACCGCACCAACACGACCATCGTCTTCATCAACCAGCTTCGGATGAAGATCGGCGTCATGTTCGGGTCCCCCGAAACGACGACGGGCGGGCACGCGCTGAAATACTACGCGTCGGTTCGGCTGGACATCCGACGCATCGGCGCAGTCAAGCAAGGCGACGAGATTCTCGGCAATCGCACGCGGGTCAAAGTCGTCAAGAACAAGCTCGCACCCCCGTTCCAGAAGGTCGAGTTCGACATTCGCTACGGCAAAGGCATCGACACCGTCGGCGATCTGCTCGACCGGGCGGTCGCGGCCGACTTCATCGAGAAGAGCGGCGCCTACTATCGCTTCGGGGGCAAGAACCTCGCACAGGGCCGCGAGAATGCCCGCGCAGCCATCGAAGCCGATGGAAAGCTCCGCGATGCGATCGTGGCGCGGCTCCGCACCCCGAAGAGCGATTCCAAGCAAGCAGCGTAGTTTCCGAGATACGCTCTAGCCCGCACGCGCCCCTCCTGTTAAAAGGTCGGGGTGCGGTGTCTGATCACCGGCGCTACCGGGTTCATCGGGGGAGCGATTTTGCGTGGCCTGCAGCAGGCGGGTCACGAGGTGGTGGCTTACGTTCGCGAGACCTCCGATTCGCGCGCCCTGATGGACGTCGAGCGCGTCGTCGGAGACCTCGCTGACCCCAATCGTTTGGCGGATGCCGCCCGTGGCTGCGACGTCTTGGTACACGCCGCCGGCGTCGCCGACCCGGCCGCCGACCGAGAGACCCTCGGGTGGGCCCACGTTGCGGGCACGGAGAACGCGATCAACGCGGCCAAGAAGGCCGGTTGCTCGCGTTTCATCCAGATCTCGTGTGCCGACGTCACCATGCATGACGGCGCACGGTCGTTCTGGACCGAAGACGAGGCACCGACGCAGCCGGTCAGCAACCTGGCGGAAAGCAAGCTTCAGGCCGAAGAGCTGGTTCGCGTCTCTGGGCGAGACGGATTTCGTACGATCGCGCTCCGCCCGGCACTCGTCTGGGGCCCGGGTGACACCACCCACCTCCCCGGGTGGCGCGCCGAAGCCAACAACGGCGGCGTGCGGCTCGTCGGTGGCGGAAAGAAGCTGCTCGCAACGACGTACACCGCCAACCTGGTGGAAGGCGTGCTTCGCGCGATCGAAGCAGACGTCCAGTCCGGGAGCGTGTACTACATCGTCGATACCGAGCTATCGGTCTCGCGAGAGTTCTTCACCGAGTTGTGCGAGGCACTCGGATGGAAGGCGCCTCGCAACGGCGGCCCGTATCCATGGGTGATGATGCTCTGCCGTGCGAGGCTCTCACCGCTTCACCGAACCCAAGTCATTCGGCGCGGACAAACGAGCGCCTTCGATTCCAACAAAGCGAAGTCCGAGCTCGGGTACGAGGCCCCAGTCTCGCGCGAACGCGGGATGGCCGCGCTCAAGGCGTGGGCGGCCCAAGGCGGGGGTGAGGCTTGACGCAACCCACCGACGAGGACTGGATGCGAGTCGCGATCGAACAGGCGGAGCTGGCCCGCCGCGGCGGGGAAGTGCCCGTCGGCGCCATCCTCGTTCACGAGGGCACGGTCATCGGCCGCGGTCACAACCTCCGCGAAGCCACGCAGGACCCCACTGCGCACGCGGAAATGCTCGCGCTCCGAGAAGCTGCCGTCGCCATCGGAAGTTGGCGACTGATCGACACGAGCCTCTACGTGACCCTCGAGCCGTGCCCGATGTGCGCCGGTGCGTTGGTCAACGCCCGCGTCCCGCGGGTCGTCTGGGGGTGTGACGATCCCAAGGCAGGCGCGACCAAGACGCTCTACACCCTCGGTGCGGACCCACGCCTCAACCACCGATTCGAGTCGGTCCCAGGTGTGCTTGGAGACGAATGCAGCGCGCTATTGACCGACTTTTTTGCCGCGATTCGAGCCAAGAACACCCCGCGCGACAGTCGTTGACACCCAAACCCGTTTTGCTAGCTTCCGCCGCGGAGAGCTGTCCGAGTGGTCGAAGGTACTTGATTCGAAATCAAGTGTGCCGAAAGGTACCAAGGGTTCGAATCCCTTGCTCTCCGCCACGTTCGTTCTTTGACCTACAAGTTGAGGACTGCAGAAGCTCCTGCTCAAAAGCAGGGGCTGAAGCACATAGGAAGGCGGACTCCGTCTGGAGAGGTGACCGAGTGGTCGAAGGTGCACGATTGGAAATCGTGTGTGCCGAAAGGTACCGGGGGTTCGAATCCCTTCCTCTCCGCTATGGTCCTGCCAACGTCGGCCCGTGAAACCCGCCAGGCCCGGAAGGGAGCAACGGTAGCGGTGTCCGACGTGTGGCGGGGCCTTTTTTTATGGGGGAATCGAAGATGCTTGTGGTGCGCCGCACACCCATGTCGCGGCAGCGATCAACTAGCGCTATGCTGACCGAGGGCGGGCAACACGGGATCTCCTTGGAGCGAATCATGCGTCATGTAGCCGCACTCCTCTGGCTTGCCTCGATGGTGGTGCCCGGTGCCGCGAGCGCACAACCGACCGCCCCCGCCACACCACCCGGCACCGGAGAGCTCCGTGACGATGGAGTCGTGGTGATCGACAGCCCCCCCACGCCCGTTGCGCCGCATGTGGTCCCTTCTGAAGGAGTCGTGCTCCAGCGTCCCGGGCGCGTCTTGCTTCGAGGAACGCCGGTGGAGCTCGACTTTCACTCTCCGACGAACGGGGTGGCGTTTCAGCTACAAGCAGGAGGGTCGCAGTCCGCCATCAGCGGCGTGAGCTACGGTGTTGGCTATGGCCGTTGGGGGTACGGCGGCTTCGGGGTCTCTCCGTTCTACGGCGATGTGGTCACGCGAGCGTATCAGCCGATCTGCGAGGCTCCGTGCCAGGCGACGCTCCTCTCCGGAAGGCACCGCATGGCCCTTTCCCTCGACGGCGGCCCACCGGTCAATGTCGCCC
>JBATTM010000339.1:0-4558 GCA_049670545.1 Polyangiales bacterium | reverse complement strand
GACCGCTCGGCATGCAGCAGTTTTACTTCTTTGATTCCGGAGAACGCTTCGGAAAGCACATGGTAGCGGCCCTGATTCGACTCGACCCACGCCTCGCCGGCTTTGATCAGCCGACTGCGCAAGAAGCGATAGGTAGCCACGTACACGCCGCCAAGCGCAACGACCGTCGTCGTCGCAAGCACCGGGTCGACGACCACGAGAAACGCGAAGACGAACAAGATGACGAGCGCGTTGCTGGCGATGATCAGCACGGGGAGAACCGCGTGGTAGATGACCTGGTTCACTTCGTTGATGGTGGTCGCGGAGAGCTTGGACGTGTGCCTGGCGACAAACCACTCGTACGGCTGCCGAAGGTACCCCTCGACGACTCGACAACTCCACGAGTGCAACAGATCGCCCGCGTACCGGACTTGCGCCCACACGACCAGGGCCTGAAGTGCCAAGGCCGCCAGGACCAAGCAAAACACGAGGACGCCGGTGAGGATGAGGAGCTGGTCGGCAGACGCGACGCCGGTCCATTCGGAAAGCCTCGAGAGGGCCGGATTGGTATGGATGAGATCGGGAGAAGAAAGCAGCGCCAGAAACGGCATGATCGACGCCACGCCCGTGGCTTCGAGCAGCGCGAGTGCCCCCATGAGCAGCAGGACCTTCCAGGCGCGGCGCCTTTCGGCCGCGGAGAGCAAGGAATAGAGCTGGCGGACGGACTCGATCACGTGGCGTCGTACTTCATCATTGGGGTGTAGGCTCGGCGGCGGGTGGGCTTTCGACGACCGTGAGCTCGGCAACCGGATACCAGCCGTCTTGGGTTCGGCCTGCCATGCCGAGATGCGTCGGCGGGAGGGCCTTGGTGTCGGGCGCAGTGCCGGGACGGTCCAGGAGGGCCACTTCGACCGGGTAGGTTCCAGGCGGGAGGTCGGGTGGAATCGTCACGTCATCGCGCACGCGGGTCGTGCCAGGCAACCATGTACGAATGTCGGCACGGCTCGTGTGGGTCACGGTCGTCGATCTACTGCGTAGCCGGTACGTCAGCGTGCGAGGCCGATACGCCGGTGCGACGCCGAGGTTGCGCCAGTTCGAGAGGAACGTCGTCGTGTCCCCCGGGTGCACGACCTCCTCGTGGTTGAATTGGTCGACGACCAATCGGTACCCCACGCGGGTCAACAAGCCGTCGATCGCGCCGACATACGTTTTCGGCACCGGCTTCGATTTGGCGTTCAGCAGGGAGGCGTGGTGGTCGAGCGCCCAGGCGAACGTCTTCGTCACGACGCCGTCCGGCTTCGAAGTCGTCCATCCCAGTTCGTGCCACCGCTCCAAGGTTCCACAGATTTCGAGCTGCACTGGGGCTCGCTTCCACACATCGGCAAACGCGGGATCCGCCTTCGTCGCCGCGGAGATCATCGCCGGGTAGAGCTTCTCCTGATGGTTCCACGAACCGCCCCACAAGCCCCAGTCGCCCCAGCAATCCGCCCGCCATCCGGCGCCGCCGCGGGTCGCGTGCACCATGAGATCGGCGTGGTCCGCCTCGAGCCCGAGCATGATGACCGGGGTGTCTGGAAAGGCCTTTAGATGATGGTCGATGAGCCGGGTCATCGCGGCCTTGATCTCCGCGCGCGCTTTGCGTCCCGACGGCTTGTACACCTCGACGATGCTGTCGACGTCGGTGAGACACGCGGTGTTCCACTCTCCCCAGCAACCGACCGTCCCGATGTCGATGTGGTCGACCGCTGGATGACCGTTGTATCGCTTGCCAAGCGCCGCGATGAAACGCGCATGCTCTCGCTGAAACGTGTCGTCTCGGTAGTCGGGCCAATAGGTCGATCCCCCCGACCCGTCACGCCATTGGCCGCTTTCGGTGGTGAGCCACTCGGGCAACCCCGATTTTCCTTCTTCGACGGTCATGACGCGAAATGACAACGTCATGCCGGCCTCGTTGGCGGACTGAATCGTCGCATCGATCAACTCGAAGTCGATCTGACCGCGCGTCGGTTCGAGGTCGCGCCAGAACCATCGAAAGTATGCGGTCCCGGGTTTCGGATAGTTCTCAGGCCGGTGTTGTCGGATGCGCTTGGCACACTCTTCGGGCGGGTAGGTGATGGGAGGGAGGTTGCACCACCACCCAAAATGAAAGCTCGCGAACCCCATGCCAGGGTTCGTGAGCACGTCGTCGATGCGCCCTGGTTTCGTGGTTGTCGTGCCGGCCGGGAACGCCTCCGGTGCCATGGCTTCCGGCGCAGAAGACACGGTGTCAGGGGTCGCGAATGGAGAGCGGGCCACGTCGGCGAGGAGCCACCAAACTGCGACCGCGGCGGTCATTGCGAGGGCAGCCGCAAAGAATGGGCGAGAAATCAAACGACGCTGGATCATATCGAGGACGCGGCGGAGAGCCTAGCACGATCGCGTTCCGTACGACGAAGAAGCCCCGCGACGAGCACACGTCGAGGACGGCCTCGACACGTAGTGTGCGATAGATCGCGGTTGCGGGGGATTCCGTTGTTCGTCTCCGAGAGGGTTGTTAAGACAATGCGATGGTCAACGCAGGGCGCAGCGGCTCATGATCCTCGTGACCGGAGGCGCGGGATACATCGGCAGCCACACATGCGTCGAACTCATTCAGGGTGGCTACGACGTCGTGGTGCTCGACAACCTCTGCAACAGCTCGCGCGAGGCCGTACGCCGGGTCGAGGAGATCACCGGCAAGTCGATCACGCTCGAGGTCGTCGACCTGCTCGACGCCGAGGAGACGAAACGAGTCGTCCGAGAGCACCCCTTCGAAGCCGTCATTCACTTCGCGGGCCTGAAGGCCGTCGGCGAGTCCGTGCAACTCCCGCTTCGGTACTACGACAACAACCTCACGGGGACGCTCAATCTGCTCCAAGCCCTGCAGCAGCATGGCCCGCGACGAATCGTGTTCAGCTCGTCCGCCACGGTCTACGGAGATCCAGAGTCGTTGCCGATTCGCGAGGACTTCCCGAGGGGCGCGACGAATCCGTATGGTCGCACCAAGCTGATAATCGAGGAGATGCTCGCCGACCTGGCCGCTTCGGACCCGCGCTGGAAGATGACCTCGCTTCGCTATTTCAACCCTGTGGGAGCGCACGAGAGCGGTCGGATCGGGGAACAGCCCAACGGAACGCCGAACAACCTCATGCCTTACCTCATGGAGGTCGCGGTGGGCCAACGGCCGCATCTGCGAGTCTTCGGCAACGACTATCCGACCCCCGATGGAACCGGCGTACGAGACTATGTCCACGTCGTTGATCTGGCGCGAGGACACCTCGCCGCGCTTCGGGGTCTCGAGGGCGTGGCTGGCCACGTCGCCTACAACCTCGGAACAGGCGTCGGAAACAGCGTCCTCGAAGTCGTCGAGGCCGCGCGCCGCGCCACGGGACGAGAGATCGAATGTATCATCGAGTCGCGCCGCCCGGGTGACGTGGCCGAATGCTACGCAGATCCGTCCCGTGCCGCGGAGGACCTCGGGTGGGTCGCGCAACGATCGCTCGCGCAGATGGTCGAAGACGCGTGGCGCTGGGAACTTCGCAAGCAGAGAGACCCCAGCGCCACTGAGGTCGCCAAAATTCGCTCGTAGCGTGTGCGACGAAGGGCCAATTGAATCGGACTTCTGAAAGCGCCCTTGGTCTCGGGTTGCTTCTCCCCCATAGTAGACGTCTGGCGTCACACGCCGTGTGCGCCCTGCTTTTCTAGCGTCTGGATACGATGCCTATCTCTCGGTTTCTTAGTGTGAGCCTGCGGGCGGCCCTCGTCGTCGGATTCGCCGCGATGGGTTGCGCTCCGACACCCGAATCGATCCCGCGGTCGCCGTCGGCAAAAGGGGGATTGGACGGGCCTCCCGTTGCAGTCGGACCGTTTCTCGATGGCGTGCTGCCCGCCCGGAGCCCGAGCTCCCCGGCAAGCACCGACTGGCGCGTTGCAGACGCGTTCCCCGCGCTCGAACTGAGCGACACGGTTGTCATCGCCTCCAACCCCGCCACCGATCTGCTCTACGTAGGCTCTCGGGATGGTCTCATCCAGTCATTCGACGTGCGTGACGACGTGGACTCGACCGACACGTTTCTCGACCTTCGGGATCGGCTGGCGGTGATATTCGACGGCGGCCTCATGGGCATGGTGTTTCATCCGGAGTTTGGACAGGAAGGCTCGCCGAACGCGAACGTGTTTTACGTGTTTTACACGTCACACTGCCCGCTCGACGCTACGCGGGCCGCGGCAGATCTGACGGCGTGTGACGAGGATTACCCCCGCGAGTTCACCCTCGGTTTCCAGAGCGCCTACCTGCGCCTCTCTCGGTTCGAGGTCCTCGACGGAACGACAACCGGGGATCCCGATTCCGAGCGAATCCTGATCAACATCCAAGCGTTCAACCCGTCGCATCGCGGGGGCAGCATGGTGTTTCCGAGCGACGGGACACTCTACGTCACGCTGGGTGACCAGTTCCGGTACGAGACCTCCCAGGACATCGTCGAAAGGTTGGAAGGCGGGATTCTACGGATCGAGGTCGATGTGATCGACAACGGCGACGGCACCTGGACATGCCCACCGG
>JBATTM010000338.1:0-3147 GCA_049670545.1 Polyangiales bacterium | reverse complement strand
GCACGGAGCAGTATGCGCACCTTGGAAAGCGCGCGCAGCTCCGAATCGTCGCGGACCTCGAGCCCTCGTCACCGCCTCACGGCACCCTGACGGCACCGGGCTGAGGCATCGCCGAACAGACTCCTTAGATTTCGGCACCTTACATAAGAAAGGGGCGACCCGGCACGGATCGCCCCTTTTCGGAAGTCGCTGACCTGGCGATGAGTTATTCGTCGCCCGGCTTGATGGCTGTGTGTACGTTGCGGCCATCACGACCAGCTTTGTCTGGATGTCGAACGTCAAGCTCGATGGCGGGCCTATTCAGCCTCGCCAACTTTCGCTGACACGTTTCGGCGCGATGCGTTCCCCGTCGGGAAGCCTGCTAACCACTCGCGTGAACCTGTGTTGGCTCACTGGAGAAGCGTTGACCGGTCCGTCCCAGCGTCTGTCGTCGTACGTGTTCGCGTTTGATGGCGTTCATGTACCGTCGGCTCACATAGGTCGCCCTACGCTCGCCGCTCGGACGAAGCCCCATCGCCGGTTTGTGTTTAGCAAATCGACGTGATTGGACTCCGCGACGACTCTCGTCGTACCTGAGCCTCCGGTTTTCGGCTCACCGGAGGCGCGATTGGGATGCGCTTTCTCTTGGATCCTGTGCACATGCCGCAACGCTGGGCCCCGCCGAAACCGTCGGCTTCGTAAGCGGGGTCGCGCGCAGCATGCTCAGGCCGACGCGTGCAATCCAGATGATTGATTGTCAAAGAGGGGCACCCGATGCCTCGCGGGACTACTGCCACCGGTTCCGAGACCGGCGTACGGGCAGTGAGCTGGCGGTATCACCCCGCCTCGCTCGCTTTGGCGGACACGAGAACCGCTTTCGCGGACTGTGCCGAGCCTCTGACGCGCCGTCACCATCGCCCGCGCCCCCTAAGTGCCAGGGAGCCGGCTACTGGCCTAGAATCTTCGCGACCCCTGTGCGGTGAAACAGAGCGGTGTCCCGATTCGTGCGCGCCTTCGGCCGTCGTGGCTCTGCGTACGCGAGACGCGTCAAAGACGTGAACCCGACAGAGAACCGACGGCTGATGCAGCCCTCACGACCCACGGACACGTTCGGCGCTCAATGCGCCCCACTTGCCCCGCAACGGCGACGCCATCTCGGTACAAGTGCCCACGGCTCACCTCGTCGCTTGCGCTTCGAGACTCCTCGTGAAACCCGACGGCGCGACCTTGCGGCCCCGCCTCTCGCTCCGTGAGAGTGAGAAACGACAACTTGCGTTGTCGTCGTCAGATGGGTGGAGTCAAAGAACGCTCGAACTCGCGTTGCGCGAACTTCCGAGTCTTGGTTCTACGGATCCATATGGTGAGATCAACGAAATTCGCTTGTGGAAAACCGCTTTTTTTCTCCACAAGCCGAGCGCTTTATTCCCAGCCTATCCACACCCCAGAGCACTGCCGCGGAATCGTTGCGTGATCAGGGTTCGGCGACCGGAACGACCGCGGTGTTGATCGGAATCGCCGCCGCCGAACCCGAGTCCGGACTGACGCCTGGCGCAGTCGTTGCAGCCGAGGGTTCACCCGCAACCGGTGGCGCAGCTGGATCCGTGGGGAGGCCGAGCCCGGTGTCGTCGAGCGAGGGATCGAGCTCAGGTGCCTCGAGCGGCGCATCGAAATCGAACGGCTTGATGCGAGGCGTGAGATTCCCGTAGCGATCGACAGTCACCCATTGGCCGTCCGGCATCACGTAGGCTTCCAGCTCTTTGTCGTATCGCGGCATATGGTGCTCGATCGGCTCTTTGACCTGACCCCGCACGCGGCCGACCGTGACTTCGACCGGCAACGGCTCATCGAGAACGAAGTTGTATCCACCCTCGTCAAACTCGAGGAGATAGGTCTCCTCTTCAAAATCGAACTCGCGCTTGAACACCATCGGCTGATGGCCGTATCGCGTGTGCGGCTTGTGATCGAGCACGAACGACATCAATCGGACCGCAATGTGGTTATGCATCCGGTGACACCCGTGCGAGTGCCGGCGCATGATGCTCATGTAGTCGACCGACCCGTGGGTGCGGATTCCTTCGTCCCCCCCGACTTGAATCTCGCCGCCAGGCGCACGGTAAAACTTGCGGTGATACGCAGCGACCAGCCCGTAGGCCGACGCGTAGCTCGGCCCGGTGTCGTGGTAATTGACCTCGAACTCACCCTTGCGATTCTTCGCGAGCAACACCTTCGGCGGGGTGCTCTCTGGCGGGACCCACACCGGCGCCGCGGCGATCCGGCTCCACACGCGGCGACCCACCGGAGAGTCTTTGTATTTCCACATGACCTGCCCGTCGATGTACTCGCCGCGCCAACCGCCAACGGTGGTGCCGTACCGAGCCAGTGGGATCTTCTGATCGTTGTAGTTGACGAAAAGCGTGACGCGCGGGCGACGACTCGTCGGTTGCGATCGTGCCTTCCCGTTCTCGTCGAAGGGGAACTCGTACCAAACGTCGCCGCGATCGATCGAGACGAACAGGTCCATCTCGTCGTTGTAGTACGGAGGCAGGGTCACGCCTGGTACGGCGACGATCTCCGTGCCGCCAAGCTCACCGAGGGAGTCGAGCCAGGCTTGGGTCGATTCAGGTGTCTGAAGCCCGAATGCATCGATCAACCGATCGCGAATCTCCACCTCGAAGTTCGGAATCGGAACTTCCTTGCCGTCTTCTGTCTTGTAGGTTCGGGGCTCCCCAGAGGTGAGGGTTGACGTGCTTCCGTCCTCGATCACGCCCGCGGCGTGCATGGCGCGCTCGGTGAGCACGCGGATCACGGCGTCCCGCTCAGCCTCTTCCGGCGTGGCCTGCAACAGCGCAAGCGTATCGTCACCAATGAAGCCCCACCCATAGACCCGGTGGCGCCGTTCGAACTCGGCGAGCGCCTCGTGTGTGCGCCAATCGAACAGGCCGGGGACATACGCACCCCGACCTTCGAAGAAGCCTTCGCACTGCAGCCGTGCCTGCGAGGCCGCGATCGCTTCGATCTCGGGCTGGAGAATTCTGAACTCTTCGACTTTGGCCCACTCCTCCTCGGACACCGTGGCTTCGGTGACGGCACTGAGATCGGCGACCTCGAGTTGTGCAACGAGGGCTTCCATCTGCGGCTTCAGGAGCTTGTAGCGGTTGAGGCGCCGCG
>JBATTM010000337.1:0-23146 GCA_049670545.1 Polyangiales bacterium | reverse complement strand
AGTCCCAACAGCAACGACGCCGTGTCGAAGAGGCGATCGGCATGGTAGGCCTAGCCGTACTCGTGACAGCGATGGTGGTCGCGATGTGGCTCCGGATGACTGGCGGCTAGAACTCGGGGCGGTCTTGGTGCTGACCAAAGACCTCGCGGAACACGTCGCAGATTTCCTGCTCGGTACAATATGCCTTCGCGGCTTCGACGATCGCGGGCATCACGTTGCGGTCTGAAGTGCATGCTTGGCGAATCCCCTCGAGCGTACGGCTGACTTCCCGTGCATCACGCTCCGCCTTGACCTTCGCCAGGCCCTCTTTTTGCTCCCGCTGGATCGACTCGTCGATCCGCAACGTGGGAATATCCGGATCGCCTTCTTGTTCATACTTGTTGAGCCCAACCACGGTCTTCTCGCCGCTCTCGACCTGCTGCTGCAGGCGATAGGCGGACGCGGCGATCTCACGCTGCGGATACCCCCGCTCGACGGCCTCGACCATTCCCCCGAACTCGTCGATCTTGTGGATGTAGTCCATCGCATCGTTCTCGATCTTGTCCGTCATCCACTCGACGAAGTAGCTCCCGGCGAGTGGGTCGATGGTGTTGGCCACCCCAGATTCTTCAGCGATGATCTGCTGGGTACGAAGGGCGATTGTGACGGCCTCCTCGGTGGGCAAAGCGAACGTCTCGTCGAGGCTATTGGTGTGGAGCGACTGCGTTCCGCCAAGGACTGCTGCCATCGCCTGTAGCGCAACCCTCGCCACGTTGTTGTACGGTTGCTGCGCGGTAAGCGCTACGCCGGCCGTCTGCGCATGGGTGCGGAGCATCAGCGACTTCGGATTCTTCGGGTCGAAGCGCTCCTTCATGAGGCGCGCCCACATGCGGCGCGCGGCTCGAAACTTGGCTACCTCCTCGAAGAAGTCGTTGTGGACGTCGAAAAAGAAGGAGAGCCTCGGCGCGAAGTCATCGACGTCGAGCCCGCGCTCCACACCCCACCGCACGTACTCGAGTCCGTCCGCGATCGTGAAGGCCAGCTCCTGCGCCGCCGTCGATCCCGCCTCGCGGATGTGGTAGCCGCTGATACTGACGCTGTTCCATCGTGGGACTTCGGACGCGCAGAACTCGATGCTGTCGGTGACGATGCGCATCGCGGGCCGAGGGGGCACGACCCACGCGTGTTGCGCGATGAACTCTTTGAGGCAGTCGTTCTGAACCGTGCCGCCGATCTTGTCGCGCGGGATCCCCCGCTTGTCGGCCAAGGCCACGTAGAACCCGAGTAGAACCGCGGCCGGGCCGTTGATGGTCATCGACGTGGTGACACGATCGAGCGGAATCTGATCGAACAGAATCTCCATGTCGCGGAGCGTGTCGACCGCCACCCCAACCATGCCGACCTCGCCCAATGAACGCGGCGAGTCGCTGTCGTACCCCATGAGAGTCGGGAAATCGAACGCTGTCGACAGGCCGGTTTGGCCTTGGCTCAGTAGGTATCGGAATCGCTCGTTGGTCTGACGGGGCGTCCCGAATCCCGCGAACATGCGCATGGTCCACAGTCGACCTCGGTACATCGTCGGCTGGACACCTCGCGTGTACGGAAACTGTCCAGGGAATCCAAGCTCCTCCGCGTAGCCGTGATCGGCGCCTGTGGGGGTGAGAAGGTCGGGCACCTCGACATCGCTATGCGTGGCGAATCGCTCTTTGCGAAGTGGATGGCGATCGGTGGCGTCCCGCACGTCATTGTCGCGCCACTGCTGCGCGCTTTCGTCTAAGCCCTGCGCACCGAGCGGAACTTCACGCGACCCGATACTCTTGGCACGATCCGACGTCATCGTTGACTCCTGCTAGTTTTCTACCGTGTCTTCCGCGCCGGGAAAAGGCAACACCTCGCCGCGAACGACTTGCAGCATGCCCTCGACCTCGAGCGCGATCTCGAGCTCTGGCCCGGTTTCGAGGTAGCGTTCGAGGTAGCGTTTCGCTGCCTGATTCTCCCCTTTTTGAAAGTGCGCTGCACCCACGAGAAACAGCGCGTCGCCGTCGTCCTCGGAGCGTGACAGCACTCGCTGCCCCATCCGAATCGCGCGATCATACTCGCCCATCATGCGAAGACTCTGGCCGGCGCCGACCATCGCACCCACGTAGTCGGGCGCGAGGCGCAACGCCTCGACATAGCTCTTGAGTGCTTCCGGGTACGCGTCTTTCTCGTAGTACGCGTGACCGAGAAAATGAAACGCGATCTCATTCGCCGGATTCTCGCGCGCAACACGCAGGAGTTCATTGATCGCGAGGTCGATCTCGCCATCATGAAGAAGCTCCATGCCTTCCTCAGCGGCTTCCCAGTGCTCCGAATTCGCTTCGTCCAACGACTCGGCCTCAGTCTCGATTGCCAAAATCAATCGATCCGGCCGTGCGTCGGTCCCTTGGCTTCACGGCGGCGCCGAGCGTTCCAAGGGCCATCACGAGAAACAGCACACCACCGATCAGTAGCGATGCGCCGACGAGCCTTTGGTCTTCCAGGACCCAGTACGAGAGTGCCGCACACACAAGACTCAGTACCGCGACCGCGACCGAGCCGAGCCGCCAACGGCGCACGGTTCGTTGGGCCTGCTCTTCGGCGAGTTGCCGGGCTTCTTTTGCTGCGCGCGAGCGCTCCTTGCGGGCCTCGCGGCGCCCGGTCTTTTTGGTGGCCATAGCCCGGAGTGTACTACTGAATGGCGCGACGAGCCCGGCCTGAGAGATGACCGGCCGGACGGCGCTCCAAGTACTGCTCATACGCGTCCCGCGCGGCCGGCGAGTTGTCCCGCGACAGGGATTCCCCGAGGTAGAACCAGGCCTCTGGCGGCGCTTTGGGCAGGGACGTGGATTGGCGGAGGAGCTGGCGGGCCGCATCCTCCTCGCCGCGCTGGTGACGCACACGACCCATCTGGTAGAGGGCCTCCGCCTCGAGACCCGGCTCGGCATCGACGCCGCGGGCAAACTGCAGGGCGCGTGTGGCGTTGCGCATGGCCTCCGAATACTTCTCCGCACGCAGCAGGCTTCGACCCATCGCCACGAGGGCCGGGGCGTAGTCCGGGTCGATCTCGAGTGCGCGACGATAGAATCGTGCGGCTGCGGACGGCTGGCCCTGGGCGACAAGGGCATGACCGCGGGATGTCATCGCATTGGCGCTGGTGCCCGCCGCGATCTCCGCGTCAAAGACGGCGGCCGGCGTCTCCGCCACGACACTCGTCGTTGGAGCCTCGCGCTTCGCCGCGCGCGTTTTCTTCCTCGCGGCGCGTGGGGTCGTGTCTTTCGACTGGGGAGCACGCGGCACGACCTCGACTGCAGTGGTTTTCGGGTTCTCGACCGCCGGCGCCAGGACGTCAGCATCCTCGACCAGAATCATTGGAGCACGCTCGATCATCGGAAGTTCGCTAGAAGACGAGGTCGGCAACGTGGGAGTCGGCACCACGGGTTGCTGTTGATCGACCAACACCTCGACGACCGGGGCAGACTCCACCGCAGGCGCAGGTGCCGGATCTGGGGGCACGACCGCAGCATCATTCGTAGGAGACGCGAAGCGATCGATGCCCCACATCAACAGGGCAAGACCGACCACCACACCGATGCCGAGTAGCATCGGACGTAGACGCATCGGGGTCCTGCGCGTGCGCTCTTCATGCTCCGCGAAGGCGATTAGATCCGGCGCTTCAGACACCGACTCGTGAATCGGTTCTGGGTCTTCGTCGTGACTGTTCTCGAGCCGTTCGGCCTTTCGGAACAGACGCCGAGCGCGTTCCGTCTCGCCCCGCTCGAGCAACAGCTCCCCGAGCAGCCGTAGCGGCCTCGGATCTCGAGGCGCGACGCGGGCGGCGCCGAGGAGGGCGTGTTGCGCGCGCGGCGAATCCCCAGCGGAAAACCACGCCTGCCCACAAAGCATCAAGTACTCGACGTCATCGCTGTGCCGCTGATGGTGGTCGGCAAGCACATCGAGGGCGGAACGCGGCTTGCCACTATCGATTAGATCGCGAGCGATCTCCAGTGGATGGGACGCCCCGCCCGAATCGGGATCCTCGAAGGCGTAGGGTTCGAAACCAAAGTCCGGCACGAGGCAGATCGTACCAGAGGCACACCCGGAACCCGGAATTCCCGCGGTAAGTGGGAGAGACCGGGCCTTCCGCCGCAAAACCAGTATACTCCGCCGCGATGTTTGTGGTCGCCTGTTCCGGTTTCCCAGTTCCCGTCAGTCGCTACTGGAAGGAGTTCGCCGCCGTCGAAATCTCGGACACCGAGATCGCCATTCCAGGCGCGGGGACGATTCGCCGCTGGATACGCGAGGCGCCAGAAGGCTTTGTGTTCTCGGTGGTTGCGCCGAAATCCGTCAGTGACTCTGGATTCCGACGGACCAAAGAGAACAAGGCCACCTGCGAAGAGGTCGCCGAACTCGCTCGCGATCTGAAAGCCAAAGCGATCGTGTTCCACGCCGACGAGCAGTTCAAGCACGGCAAGGCGAACCGCGCTGCGCTTCGCGCCTTCCTCGGGTTTCTTCCTCCGGGGATGCCACCGATCGTCTTCGATCTCGAGGCCTGGAAACCATCCGACATCGCCGCGGCTTGTGGCGACCGCCCAGCAATCGCCGCCTACGACCCACTCCAGGACGACCCACCGCCTGCCTCGAACATGGTCTACATCCGGTTGGCCGGGCCCGCGGGTCATCGTTCTCGTTACGACGAGGCATCCATCGCGGAATTGGGGGAGCATTGCGCCACGCTCGAGCCCGAGCTCGGGATGTGCGTGTTTCGAAACATCGACATGCAGACCAACGCACATCAGCTCATCAAGAGACTCGGCTAAGCCATGTCGGCCACCGAGCCGACGACGCTCGTGCTGACGGAAGACGAGGCTGGGGAACGCCTCGACCGAATCCTTGCCGCACGTTGCCCGAAGTTCTCGAGGAGTGTCCTCCAGCGCTGGATCGATCAAGGACGTGTGGAGCAGGCGGGAAAGGTCGTGTCGCGTAAGACCAAGGCCGTGGCGGGAGCTGAGGTGACGATCGACCCGGCGCCTCCCGAGCAGCCCAACACCGAACCCCAGGCGATTCCCCTCGATATCGTCTTCGAAGACGAGGACCTGCTCGTGGTGGACAAAGCGCCAGGCATGGTCGTTCACCCTGCCCCGGGCCATCCTGACGGTACGCTCGTGACTGCGGTGGTCTACCATACGCAGGTTCACGGCGGCCCCGATCCCGCCCGCCCGGGGATCGTGCACCGGCTCGACAAAGACACGAGCGGGATCATGGTCGTGGCCAAGTCCCCGCTGGCGCACGAACGGCTGGTGGAACGCTTTCAACAGCACGCACTCGAACGGGCATATCTCGCCATCACGCTCGGTCATCCCCCGCCCCAGGCGAAATTCGACACATGGCATGGACGCCACCCAGGCAACCGGAAGAAGTTCACTTCAAAGACCGACCGTGGCCGGCGGGCCGTCACCCATCTCGAGACGCTCGAACGCCTTCGTGGAGCCTCTCTGGTTCGGTGTCGCCTGGAGACCGGGCGGACCCATCAGATCCGGGTGCACCTCTCCGACCACGGCTTTCCTCTGCTGGGGGATCCCCTGTACGGAAAATCGATCGCAGATCCTGCGCTACGCGCGCTATCGCAGGATCTCGGCCGCCAGGCATTGCATGCCACCCTGCTCGCATTCGCCCACCCAATCTCCAATGAACCCTTGCGGTTCGAGAGCGAACCTCCAGAAGACTTCAAGCGAGTGCTTGCGGCGTTACGGCAGGGGTGATGCCGAGGCCGTGTCCTGGTCGCCCACCTCCGCACATTGCGCCGTATCGTTGCGGAGCGACTCGCATGCACTGGGATCGCAGGCTTCGGCCGTGTCGAGGCAGCTCACGAGTTCGTCTTTGGTGAGGTCGGCGGTGTTGCAGCAGTCCTCGAGCATCTGGCACTCCATCATTGGATCCTGCGGCAACGTGCAGACCGGAGGCTGTGGGCACTGTGTATACCCGGCGAGGAGCGCCTCGCAGGCAAAAGGGTCGCAATCGCTGACGACCTCGTTGCACTGGAGTAGCTCCGAAGGCAGCAGGTAGATCGAGTCGCAGCACGACGAGAGTCGCTCACATCGAACGAACTCGGCATCTCGGCACACCGGATCGGGGGTCGCGGTCCAAACCACCGTGCAGTCGGCCTCCATGCCTTCCACGACGACCTGCGCGACCGTCTGGCCGGTCGAAGTGTCGGCGTTGAGCGTTCCAATGATCTCTGTCTCGACCCCGGCGTCCGGCGGGTATGCGAACTGCCACGATTCCGCCTCCGCGTTGAACGTCGTCGGAATGGGCTCGTCAACCCGGACTTCGAACGTGCAGGGATCGCCATTGGGATCCGTTCCGGCTGCCACTTCGATGTTGAACGAGAGGGCGGTTTCCCCATCGCGATCACACGCTGTGCTCGGAACGAGCGACTCGAAGCTCTCCTCCATGTAGAAACAGACCTGGTACGTCTCGGCGAGCCGGCCGAAGAAGAGTACGTCATTCGGAGGCCCCGATCGCGTCGGGTTGTCACAGCCCCATACGGACAGCGCGACGCAACCGGCCAAGGCCCACCGCAAGCAAAGCTCAGTTCGTGTCATGCCGGGGTGTGGCCTACCAGATCGGCGACTCAACGTGAGCCTTCGACCGTACGAGGAGGTCGATGATCGCGCGGTCGTATAGGTTTCTCTCGAACAGAACCGGCGCCACGCGGCTCTCGAAAAGGTCGCGCCCTTCTTGAATTTCGTCGTCCATCACATCGAAAAGATTGTCGTTCTTGATGCCCTCGGCAATCTTCTCTTCGTTGTATAAGGCAAGGTCGCTCGAGATGGCTCGAGCCAAGCGGCGTGCAGCTTCTTCGGTTTCGATCAGCGCCATCGGTCCTCCGTGCAGGCCAAGAGTGACGCAGCGCAGCGGTCTGTGTCAAAGAGCCGTCGGCAGAATTCCGATCATTCCGGCCCGCACGACCGGAATCGGGGTCGACCCTGCCTCAGCCAGACATCAACGGCGTCGGGCGTGAAATCCGATATCGCGGCGACACTGCTTGCCCTCGAACTCCACCATCGCCACGGCTTCATACGCGCGGGCCGCCGCCTGATCGATGTCGTCGCCGATCGCGGTCACCGACAACACGCGGCCGCCGGACGTGACCACCTCGTCGCCTTCGAGGGCAGTACCGGCGTGAAAGACCGTGACCTGTGGAACCGCCGCCGCCGCCGGGAGCCCCGTGATTGGCTTCCCTTTCTCGTAGGCGCCTGGGTACCCTCCCGAGGCCAGCACCACGCAGAGCGAGGCCGGTGCCTCCCACGTCGGCACCAGGGTGCCGAAGTCACCTCGGGCCGACCCCTGGATCAGCGGAAGGATCGAGCCTTTCCATCTCGTGACCAGGGTTTGGCACTCTGGATCCCCGAAACGGACGTTGTATTCGAGCACCCACGGCTCCCCGTCGACGATCATCAAGCCGACGAAGAGCGCTCCGCGAAAGGGACGCCCCTCCGCCGCCATCCCGCGCAGCGTCGGCTCGATGACTCGTTCGAGGATCTTCCGCTCGACCGTCTCGTCCACGACAGGCGGCGGTGAGTAGGCCCCCATCCCGCCAGTATTCGGCCCCTCGTCGCCATCGTACGCGCGCTTGTGATCTTGTGCCGGTGCGAGGGCGATATAGCGATTGCCGTCGGATACCACGTGGTAGCTGACCTCCTGGCCGATCAGGCACTCCTCGATCAGCACCCGATCTCCGGCGTTCCCGAACGCGCGCTCCCGCATGATGCGGTCGACGCCCTGAATCGCCTCACGGGCGTCACGAGCGACGATGACGCCCTTACCTGCCGCCAGGCCGTCGGCTTTGACTACCAGGGGACGATTCGCCTCGGTGATGTATTGGGTGGCAGCGTTCGGGTCGTCGAACACCGCGAAACCCGCGGTGGGAATCTGGTGCCGATCCATGAACTCTTTCGAGAAGATCTTCGACCCTTCGAGTTGGGCGGCTTCTCGATCGGGGCCAAACGCGTCGATCCCATGCTCGCGAAGCGCGTCGACCACGCCGGCGACGAGCGGGGCTTCCGGGCCGACCACCGCCAAGTCTATCGATTCACGTTGCGCGAGAGCGACGACTTGGGCGGCATCCGTCGGGTCGATGTCGACGTTCCGACCAAGCTGGGCGGTACCCGCGTTGCCGGGGGCCGCGATCAGCTCGACATCCGTGTCTCGGGCGAGACGCCATGCGAGGGCGTGTTCGCGGGCGCCACCTCCGACGATGAGAACGCGCATCGTTAGTGCCGGAAGTGGCGGACGCCGGTAAAGACCATGGCGATCCCCGCCGCTTCTGCTGCCGCAATGACCTTGTCATCCCCCTTTGAACCGCCGGGCTGCACCACGGCCGTGATGCCCGCTTCGGCTGCCGCCTCGATGCCATCTGGGAATGGGAAAAAGGCGTCCGATGCCATCACGGCACCGCGAGAAAGCTCACCCGCTTTGCTCGACGCAATGCCGACCGCAGTCACACGGGCCATCTGGCCAGCGCCGACACCGACGGTGCGGTTCGGTTTCGCGAATACGATCGCGTTCGACTTCACGTGCTTACAAACGCGCCACGCGAAATCGAGCGCCTGAAACTCGTCGTCTGAGGGAGTGCGCTTGGTGGCGACCTTCCCCGCCCGAACCTCGCTCGGCCCGGTGGCGTCGCGATCCTGCACGACGAGGCCGCCCCCGACGCGCTTCCATTGCAGCGCCGCGTAGTCAGCAGGAAGCGAGGGACCCGTTGCGAGAATGCGGAGGTTCTTCTTCTTGCGAAGGCGCTCGAGGGCCGCAGGTGCGAAGCCTGGGGCGATGACGCACTCGATGAACGTCTCGGCAATCGCTTCGGCGGTGCCCGCGTCGACTTCACGGTTGAGGGCGACGATTCCGCCGAATGCGCTTTGTGCGTCAGCTTCACGCGCGATTCGATACGCTTCCTCGAGAGTGGCAGCCCGGGCGACACCACACGGATTGGTGTGCTTCACGACAACTGCCGCTGGCTGTTCGAACTCGCGCACCGCTTCGATCGTCGCATCGACGTCGACGAGGTTGTTGAACGAAAGCTCTTTTCCTCCCGCGCCGAGCGATTCGGCCGTAGCGAGGCTGCCCGAAGGGGCGTTGCGCTCGACATAGAACGCGCCCTGCTGATGAGGGTTCTCTCCGTAGCGAACGTCGTACGCTTTGGTAAAGTTCAGAGTCAGCGCGCCTGGAAACTTGGAATCGGTTCCCTGTGTGGTCAGGTACGCGGCAATCGCGCCATCGTAGGCGGCTGTCTGTGCGAAGGCCTTGGCCGCGAGTCGCGCACGAAGCCCGCCCGATGGGCCTTCCGGAGAACCGACCGCCGCAAGGACCTCGTCGTAGTCGCCGGGCTCGGTCACGACCACGACACGAGCCTGGTTTTTCGCAGCGCTGCGCACCATCGATGGTCCGCCAATATCGATGTTTTCGATCGTCTCGTCGTGCGAGGCACCGCGGGCAACGGTTTGCTCGAACGGGTAGAGGTTGACGCACACCAGATCGATCGGCTTCCCCCCGATACCGCCTAGGGCATCGCGATCCTCGGCGCTGTCCCTCATCAGAATGCCACCATGGACGCGCGGATGGAGTGTCTTGACTCGGCCATCCATGATCTCGGGGGACTCCGTGTACTCGGAGACATCGACGACCGGAACCCCACCCTCACGCAGCGCTCTGGCCGTTCCACCGGTAGAGAGAATCTCGACTCCTCGAGCCGCCAGGCCCTTGGCGAAATCGACCACGCCGGTCTTGTCCGAAACGGATATCAATGCGCGCTGAATCTGTGTCATGCCCCTACCCTTCGAAGGTCGGGCCATACCGCGCACCCCCAACCGCGTCAATCGAGGACGGGGCGGATTCTTCGCTCGACGCCGCTCAACCCTGAGACTCCCCGATCTCGTCCTGCTCCTGCATCCGCTCCAACACCTCCGCCATCCAGAGCTCGAAGCCGCCGTTGCGAATCATTTCGCGCGCTTTGCGCATGAGCGCGCCATAGAAGTGCAGATTGTGGAGCGACACCAGCCGTGGGCCGAGCATCTCGTCGGCTTTGAAGAGATGCCGGAGATACGCCCGCGAGTAGATCGCACAGGTGGCGCACGCACAGTCGCCGTCGAGCGGGGTGTCGTCGTCCTTGTGCCGTGCCTGGCGGAGATTCACACGGCCGCCCGACGTCAGAGCCTGACCATTGCGCGCGTTCCGGGTCGGGAGCACGCAGTCGAACATGTCGATGCCGCTCGCGACCGCGTGTAGCAGGTCGCTGGGCGTCCCGACGCCCATGAGATAGCGCGGCCGGTCTGCAGGCATCGCAGGGCCGACGTCGGCAAGTACTGACACCATTTGTTCTGTGGGTTCCCCCACCGAGAACCCCCCAAGCGCGACACCGTCGACGTCGAGGGCCGCGATGGTGTCTAGGTGGGAACGCCGAAGGCTGCGGTCCACGCCCCCTTGCACGATGCCGAATCGGGCTTGGCCTGCGGGGGCTGGGACTCGCAAGCTCCGCTTCGCCCAGGCGGTCGTCCGTGTCATCGCGCGTTCGACCACCTCGCGGGAAGCACCGCCGGGGGGGCATTCGTCCAGCACCATCGCGACGTCCGAGCCGAGGAGTGCCTGGACCCGCATCGCTTCTTCGGGCGTCAATCGGTGCTCGGCACCGTCGAGATGGGACCGGAACGTGATCCCGTCGTCGTCGATCGTCCGATGCTTGGCTAGAGAAAACACCTGGTAGCCGCCACTGTCCGTGAGAAGCGCGTGAGGCCACTTCATGAAACCGACCACGCCGCCATGCTTCGCCACCAGGTCGGCGCCGGGCCGAAGCCATAGGTGGTACGTGTTGGCGAGTATGATGCGGGCGCCCGTCGACGCCACTTCATCCGGAGTCAGCGCTTTGACCGAAGCTTGGGTTCCGACGGGCATGAAGGTCGGCGTTTCGATGACTGCACGCGGTGTCGAGAATACACCAGAACGCGCGTTGCCGCAGGCGGCGTCGACGTGAAACGAAAAGCCTTTCGTCGGAAGACTCATCGTCGCGACCCGCGGATCAACATCGCATCTCCGTAGCTGTAGAATCGATATCCGCCATCGATGGCTTCTTGATACGCGCGTCGCGTCAGGTCGACCCCAGCGAGTGACATCACGAGCGCGAGCAGGGTCGAACGGGGCAGGTGAAAGTTGGTGATCAAGTGATCGACCACCGAGAATCGATACGGCGGTTGGATGAAAAGCTGGGTCTCACCGACCTCCGTTCGCACTCCCCCTTGCCCGTCGGCCGCCGACTCGAGGGTACGAACCACGGTGGTCCCTACCGCCACTATCGGGCGATCGTCGTTGCGTGCTTCCGCAACAGCCGCGGATGCCGCTGCAGGGACATCGTAGGCCTCCTCGTGCATTCGATGGCCGTCCAAGTGAGTCGCCTGCACGGGGCGAAACGTGCCGGGCCCGACATGGAGTGTCACGAACGCGCGTCGATGATCTGCGGCATCGAGCGAATCCATGGTGCGGTCCGTGAAGTGGAGGCCTGCGGTGGGTGCAGCAACAGCGCCGGGCTGTCGCGCGAAGATCGTTTGGTACCGAGTTTCGTCTTCGGCGGTCGGCGCACGATGAATGTAGGGGGGTAACGGCACTTCGCCGGAGGCGGCGATCGCAGCTTCGACGCTGCCTGCGAGAGACTCGAGGTCGACCACGATCTGACCGTCGTCGCGAACTTCGCGCACGTACGCGATCAGCGATTCTCCACCGAGGCTGAGGCGAGATCCCGCGCGCAGGGGTTTCGAACTCCGCCCCATCGCCAACCACCTCCCCGTCGCCGTTTCGATCTCTCGGAGCAACAAGAGCTCGACCTTCCCGCCGGTCTCCTTGTGACCATGGAGACGCGCGTGAAAAACGCGGGTGTCGTTGAAAACGAACAGGCTCGGCGCCAGGAGCGACGCGAGGTCCCGAAACACCGTGTGGGATACCGAGTCATCCCCCACGTCGACGACCATGAGCTTCGATGCGTCGCGCTCGGCCAACGGCTCTTGCGCAATTCGCTCCTCGGGCAGGACGTAGTCGAGATCGTCTACCCGCATCAACGCTCCGCGCCGCGGATGAAACGGACCCCGTACGTCTGATCCGACTGCGCCTGGAGGCCGTCGACGTCGCGGACGTCTGCAGAAACCTCGACGCAGAAGTTGCCTGCCTCGACGTTGCGCCAGGTCTTGCTCGTCTCTCCGCGGCCGACGCCGTTGTCATCGATCTTTCGGCTGCGTTCACTCTGGCGATCGACGACCCGCACGATGAGATCGACCTCCTCGAGACCGCTCACCTGCGCCACGACCGCGTCCGCAGACTCTCCGACGCAGTAGGTGTCGACGTCCCCCGACCACCCGATCCACCCTCTTCGCTCGGCACCCAGTGGCAGAGATTCGGCAAGCTCCAGCGAATCGTTGCGCTCCGTTTCGAAGCCGGCGTCAGCATCTCGGAATTCCCAGCGCACGGTGTACGCGTCCGAGACGTTCTCCGTCGGGAGGCCCTCCTCTCGGGAGTGCTCACGCACGCGCAGGACGTAGGTGCCAGGCTCGAGCGGGATGTTCGGCAGGCCCTCACCCTCCCCGAGCCCGCGTGAATCCGCGATCACGATCGGGTCGCCGAGCTCGGGCCGCAGGAGCTCGACCACGATGTCCATGTTGGGAATCGGGCTCACTTCGATCGAAGCGGTTCCTGTGCCCGGGCCTTGGTGCGAGAGAAGGAAGAGGTCCACATCACCCGTCTCGGAATCGAGGCGCTGACCGAGGTATCCTTCGGTGGGGGTCGCAAGCTTGAGCTTGTTTGCCCGTTTGACGGAGTGGTTCGGCTCGCGTTCCGAGGGCGCGCTGGCGATGGTCCGCCAGGCACCCACCCCCGCAAGCAGGGCGGCGACGAGCGCGACGATCCACCACCGACTCCGCTTGCGCTCGAAAAGCGAATCGACCGGGCGTGTGCCGCTCGCACTGTCCCGAATACCGAGTCCGCGGGTTCGCCAATCGTCTTCGCCGACGCTCGCGAGGTACTCGATGAGCGCCACGCGAAGCGCTTCGGCTGACTCGTATCGTTCGTCACGATCTTTCTCGAGGCACCGCATGATGATCGTGTCCGCTTCAGGGGGCACGGAGATGGGCGACCGAGAAGACGGCGATAGCGGCGCTTGGGTCAGATGCTTCGACAGGACGCCGACAGGGTTCGGCGCCTCGAACGGAGGCTTCCCGACCACGCACTCATACATGATGGCGCCAATCGCGTACACGTCGCTCCGGCCATCGAGCTGGTGGGCTTGTACCTGCTCGGGCGACATGTAGTAGGGGGTGCCCACGATCGTCCCGGCGCCGGTCACCTGAACCTGCGGGTCGGCCTCGAAGAGCTTGGCGAGACCGAAATCGAGGACTTTGGCCCTCTCTCCGTCCCGGCCGTGAGTGACCACGATGTTCTCGGGCTTGAGATCACGGTGGAGAATCCCAGCGTCGTGCGCGTCGGCGACCGACCCGGCGACCTGCGCACAAAGATACGCGACTCGACCAAAAGGCAGCGGGCCCTCCTCGTCGATCACCTTTCCTAAGTCCGCGCCATCGACGAACTCCATGACGATGTACAAAGAGCCCGCTTCGGTACGGCCAAAGTCGAATACTTGCACGGTGTTGGGATGGTTGAGTCGCGACGCCGATTCAGCTTCGAAGTGGAAGCGCTTCACGTTGTCCGGGTGATGCTGGAGCTCTTCGTGTAAGATCTTGATCGCCACGACTTTGCTGATTTGCACATGCTCCGCGCGGTAGACCGTACCCATCGCGCCACGACCGATGGGTGCGACCACGCGATAGCGCCCCGCGATCACGTCCCCGGGCCTCGGAAGAACGCCGCCGATGCCCTCGCCGCATGCCCCGCAAAACTTCGAGCCCGCAGGACTTTGCTCCCCACACGCTCGGCACGTGATGACACCGTCTGGTGCGATACTACCCATTCAGGAAACGATAGATAAGCCACCCCGCGGACAGCGCAACGAGGGTCGCGGCGACCGCGAACAAGCGGCGACGGCGCGTCGCCGAAGCCGGCGACTCGAGCACGCTGTCATACTGGACGTATGCACGCGGGCGCTTGCTGACTGCCTCTTCTTCCGCTTCCGAATCGTCGGACGCGGAACCGCCATCCGAGTCGAGAGCAGTATCCGGAAAGTCGGGCCGTGGAATCCCCACCATCGTCTTTTGCCCTCGTCTGCGCACGGCCCGCGCGGCAGCAATCGAGGTGGGAGCTGGCGGGGGGTCGGATTCCACGGTTGGGGGAAGCGCACTCGGCATCCCCAGCACGGTGTGCTTTCGAATCCGCGGAGAGGATGGGCGGCTTGGTCGCTCGTTGGTGGTGGGTGTTGGCTCTTCGTGCACCCGAATGCGCGACTGGTCCGTGCGGTCGGGGCCCTCGTCTCGCATCGCGTATCCACACTTCCCGCAGAACGCGTTGTCTGCCGGGACCTCTGTGGCGCATTGAGGACAATCCATAGACCCCACGTACCGTATCAGAGAATGCCCATGACGTCGGCCATGTCGTAGAGACCCGCCGGCTTGCCGACCACCCAATGAGCGGCGCGAACCGCCCCGCGCGCGAATATCGAGCGATCAGTAGCGCGATGGGTGAGCTCAACGCGCTCCCCCTCCCCGACGAGGTAGAGCGTGTGCTCGCCGACGACATCGCCGCCGCGAAGCGCCATGATGCCGATCTCGTCGTCCGGTCGGGCTCCAACTTGGCCGGTGCGGCCGTGGGTGACGGCTTCATCACTGAGATTCTTGGCCTGCGTCACCACCTGGCCGAGACGCACAGCAGTCCCGCTCGGCGAATCGACCTTGTGCCGATGATGGATCTCGACGATCTCTGCATCGAATGCGGGGCCCAAGAGCTCACTGGCCCTCGAAGCCAGGAAGTAGAGCGCATTGACACCCTGGCTGTAGTTGGGCGCGAATACGATCGGCGTGAGCTCTGCAGCCCGTGCGAGCCCGGCACGCGCGGCGTCGAGGCCAGTGGTCCCTATCACCATGGGGATCTGCTGACTCGCGCACATCGGGAGAAGCTTCTCGGTCGCCGCAGCGATGCTGAAGTCGATGACGACCTCGACATTGCCGAGGAACGTCTCGATGTCCGACGTGATGGCGATGCCACGTTCGGCGGCCCCAGTCAGCGAACCAATGTCGCGACCGACGACCGGCGAACTAGGGCGATCCATGGCGGCCACGAGCGAGGCGCCCGGATCTTCTTCGAGGACCGACGCAATGCTTTGACCCATGCGGCCGGCGACCCCGTGTATCGCGACTTTGAGCATCGTGGCTTCCTTGCGAGACCACATCGCAGATGCCGCGTCGAGGGTCAATCGTCTACGACTGGCGCCCCGCGCTGAGCTCCACCAAGCGATCGATGAGGAACCCGCTCTGTTCGAGCGCTTCGGCGCTGAAATCCCCGAAGAACCCGCGCACCTCGGCAAACACCTGATCGAATGCGACCTGGTCACCCGCCTGAAGAATCGCGGCCAACGCCTCCGCGGCCTCCCGGAAGGCCGCGGTGACACGCTCTGACTCGGGGTTGAGCATCTCGATCGGCCCGTAGAGCTCGGGCGACTGTGCGAAATGACGACCGGTGACGTACGTCTCGAGCAGATACGCGGGCGACGTGTAACGCAGCGTCTCTTCGAGGGGAACGCCCAGACGGCTCAGTGCCAACCCCAGCACTTGCGTCTTGAAGTGATGCAGCACTTGGACAATCGCCATCATGGCGTCGTGCTCGGCCGGGGTCGTCTCGGCGATGATGAGACCGCGGGCGCGGAACATCTGCCGCACCCAGTCGAGCCACTCATCGCCACGACCAGGGCACAGCACCACGCGCTGCCCTTGATACGTATTGACACCTGGACCGAACATCGGATGCGTCCCGCAAACACTGGCTTTGGTCGCGTTCATCATCGCATCCATGGGATCCGACTTCAGCGACGTGACGTCCATGAGGAGGGCATCGGAGCGGAGTTCTGGGCCGAGTTCCTCGATCACGGACCGGGTATCCCGGATGGGGACGCTGATGACCACGACGTCCGCGGCCCTGGCAGCGGCGCGCGGTGTGAGCTCCGTGTCGAGGTCTGCGATCAGAACTTCGTGGCCCAGATCGGCAAACAGCGTACTCAGCGATCTCCCCATGCCCCCTGCGCCACCCACGATCGCGACCTTCTTGGAGGCGAGGTCCGTTGGCACTTCGGCTCGTAGCGCTGCCTGACGCTCGCGGCTCATCAACATCAGTTGGCGCCAAATCGACTCGATGCTTTCCGGCGCCAGGCCTAGCGCTGCGGCGCGTGCGCAGCGATCGTCGAGAATACGGCGCTCCCGGCCGAGATCGCGAATGGGCACACGGTGGGTCCGCTTCCGCGAAGCAATATCCCCAACGATACCCATTCGCTCCACCAACAGGGTGAGCAGCTCGTGATCCACGCGGTCGAGCTCGCCACGGAGCTCCTCGAGTGGCCCTTGGTCTGGATTGTCGTCGCTCATGGGTTTGTTTTACATCGAACGAAGGCGTCCGCATAATGCGCGCGCGTGAGACGACTGCAACTCCATCATTGGATTCTGATCTCGATGGCGCTGGGCGCCGGCCTGGGGCTCTCGCTCAACTGGGCAGGCGAACAGGGAATTGTCGGTGCCGATGCGGTTGGCACGGTCGCCATGGTCGGCAAGGGCATTGGCGATATTTTTCTTCGTCTTTTGCAGATGCTCGTCGTCCCTTTGATCGTGTCTTCGCTGATCACCGGTGTGACGGGGATGGGGGATCTCCGAACGCTCGGCGCGATCGGGGGCCGCGCCGTTGCGTTCTACGTCACCACCAGCTTCATCGCGATCACAACGGGACTGGTGATGGTGAACCTCATCCAGCCGGGCGCTGGCGCGGACCTTTCCCTTCTCGAAGAGGGAGCGACCGCGGCGAAGCCCCTGCTCGAAGAGGGGCCCGTGAGCGTGGGCGCGGTCTTGTGGCAGCAGTTCCAAGCAATGATCCCCAAGAACCCCCTCGCCGCGGCTTCGCGTGGCGACATGCTGCCGGTCATCACGTTCTCCCTGTTGATGGGCGTGTTCATCGGGATCAGCGAACACACGCACAAGTCCGAGGATGCGAGTGTCGTCCGACGCTTCTTCTCCGGGCTCTTCGACGTGATGATGCAGATGACGCTGTTCGTCGTGAAGTTCGCGCCGATCGGCGTCTTCGGGTTCACGCTCTACGCGGCCGCGGGCAAAGGGCCAGGCGCGTTTCGGGTACTGGGCTGGTACGTCGTCACCGTGTTCCTGGCGCTCGCATTTCACGCATTGATCACGCTCCCCATAATTCTCAAGACCGTTGGCGGCCGTTCACCGCGTGCGTACGCCAGCGCTCTCATGACTGCGTTGGTCACCGCATTCAGCACGGCCTCGAGCAATGGCACGCTCCCCTTGACGATGCAGAACGTGGAGGAAGCCGGCGTTAAACCGGAAGTGGCCTCGTTCGTGCTCCCCCTTGGCGCAACCATCAACATGGATGGAACTGCGCTCTACGAAGCGGTTGCGGTCCTCTTCATCGCGCAGGTCTACGGCATCGATCTATCCATAGGCCAACAGATCCTGGTCGCGGTCACCGCCCTGATGGCGAGCATCGGCGCCGCTGGCATTCCGCACGCCGGGATGGTCATGATGGTCGTCGTCCTCAACGCGGTCGGCCTCCCCACCAGCGCGGTCGCCCTGATCCTCGCCGTCGACCGCATCCTCGATATGTGCCGGACAGCCGTCAACGTGTGGTCCGACTCCGTGGCAGCCGCGGTCGTTGATCGCGTGTAGTCGGCGGGCACTGGCACTGGCACTGGCACTGCCGCTACGCCGCCCTCACCGTCCGTCTCGCCGCCGTCACGCCCTCGACGATCATCCACAGCAGAAGCACCAACAGTAGGGCGGCGAGAGTGGTCAGCGGCACGTTTCCTTGCGCGACGAAATCTTGAAGGTTCGTTAGTAGCGCGAACCCCGCGACCACCATCACGAGGAACATCGGGATCACCAGCGGCCACACGTTTCGCTTGCGACCGAGGAAGTAGAGCGCAAGCGTCATCAAGGTGAGTCCTGCCAGAAGCTGGTTGCTTGCGCCGAAAATAGGCCACAGGACCCATCCGACCGCCTTCGCTTGGCCGGTCGACGGGTCCGGGGTTTCTGCGAGGGCGAGGTACAACGCTGGAACGATCGCCCCGAGGGTGGCAACGTACTTGTTCGTCAGCGGCTTGACGTGCATGGCTGCTCCGAGTTCGGCGAGGATAAATCGCTGAATACGAACCCCCGTGTCCAGGGACGTCGCGGCGAACGCGATCACGAGCACGGCCATCAGTGTGCGTGCGAGCTCTTGGGGAAGCCCCGTCGCCTCGAGAAACGCACCGCCACCTAGGACGAAAGCAGACGCCTTGTTCCCCCCGGCGTGTGCCCAGGTGTCGTAGTACACGGCCCAACTCAAGTTCTCGACGGCCCCCTGCCCGGGCAGCACGCAGGCGTCGACGAGAGCAATGCCCGCGACCGCGGCAAGGGTCGCCGCGAGTGCCAATGCGCCTTCGCCGAGCATAGCGCCGTACCCGATCAGGCGCGTATCGCGCAAACGATTGACCTGCTTGGACGTCGTTCCCGAGGCAACCAGCCCATGAAACCCACTGATCGCGCCGCACGCGATCGTGACGAATAGGATCGGAAAGATCGGAGGTGCCCCCGCCTCCGCAGATCGGTAGACGGGCGCATCGAAATGGGGATGCGCAATCAGAAGCCCGAGGAACAACAAGCCGAGCCCGACCAACAACTGGTGGCTGTTGATGTAGTCACGGGGCTGCAGCAGAAGCCACACCGGCAAGAGACTGGCGATCGCAGAGTAGATCAGAAGGAAGAAGATCCACCCGGCGGTGACGTCGTGCCGATCGTACCCCATCGCGACAAAATCGATCGGCACCTCGGTCCCGATCCAGACAAATAGATAGAGGATCGCCAACGCGATCAAAGACGGCACGAGAAGCTTGGCTTGGCGCTTGTACACCAACCACCCGACCACGAGCGCCACGACGATCTGGATGTTGATCGGGATCACACTGGTGGGCTGGCTAACGAACAAACCTGCGATTGCCATGGCGAACACAGCCAAGACGAGCCACACCAACACCAGCACGAAGCACATGAAGAGGATGCGTGCACGAGGGCTGATGACCCCCGCGGTGAGGTCTGCGATCGAGCGACCTCGCTCTCGGACACTGGCCACGAGCGCGCCGAAGTCGTGCGCCGCCCCCATGAAGATCGTACCGACGACCACCCACACAAGCGCCGGGCCCCAACCCCAATAGGCTGCGACGCACGGGCCGATGATGGGCGCGGCGCCCGCAATCGATGTGAAGTGATGACCGAACAACACGGCGCGCTGCGCAGGAACGTAGTCGACCCCGTCGCGCATCGTGTGTGCGGGTGTCTCGATGTCCTCTCGATCTTCGTAGATCCGATCGCCGAGGAAGCGCGCGTAGAGGCGATACGCGAACCAGAATGCGACCAGGACGATTGCTGCGGCGACGGCGGCCATGTCGGGCGTTGGTGGGCTTTTTTCGATTTTCGGTCAAGTACAAAGCCGCTTTCCTTTGTGGGGAAAAACGCTAAGGTCCCGGGCATGAGTGGGCCATTTCGACCGCATGGCGTGTGGACCGCCCTGGCGACTCCGTTTTCTCCGGACCGACAGGTCGACCACGACGCGTTTCGCCGCCTCATCGAGTTTCAGCTCGACGAAGGCGTCGACGGTGTCGTTCCCTGCGGAACGACCGGCGAATCACCCACCCTGTCTTGGCAAGAGCACGATGCCGTGATCGACACAGCGGTGCAGGCCGTAGAAGGACGCGCAGGCGTGCTTGCCGGCACCGGAAGCAACAACACCAAGGAAGCGATCCGAGGCACGGCGCGAGCCAAGAAAGCCGGCGCCACGGCCGCGCTGCTGGTCGACTGCTACTACAACGGTCCGTCGAGCCTCGAGCTTCGGACGGAGTACTACGAGCAGATTCTCGATCAGGTGCCGGACATCCCGATCGTCCCCTACATCATTCCGGGAAGAAGCGGATGCGCACTTTCAGCGGCGGATCTCGCGGTGCTGCACCTGAACCACCCCCAACGCGTGCCGACGGTCAAAGAGGCGACCGGCGATCTCGAGCGAATGCGCCTCGACCGACAACTCGCCGGGCCCGCGCTCAGCATTCTTTCGGGCGACGACGACATGACCCTCGCGATGATGCGCGACCCCGCGGTGCGCGCCTGCGGCGTGGTCAGTGTGATGGCCAATCTCGTGCCCGGATCCTTGCGCGGGATGGTGCGCGCCCAAGACGCGGACGATCTCGAGGAGGCTGACCGGCTCGCGGAAGCCCTCTCACCGATCCTCCAACTCGTGACGTGCAGCGTGACCAGCGTCCGCACGCTCCCGAACGGTCAGACCGCCGAAACGACCGACAAGTTCCGGAATCCGGTTCCGCTGAAGACGATGATGGCAGGCCTCGGAATGTTGTCCGCCACGACCCGGCCACCACTTGGCCACATGAACGCGGACGGGGTCGCGCAATGCCGTGATGCGCTTCAGCAAGTGCACGCCTCCGACCCGGGTATCCTCGGGCCCATCGAAGACGCGTTCGATGTCCGGATCGGCCAGCGCCTCGGGGACGACACCCTTTGGTCGGCGCTTGCACGGTGAGAGGCCCGTGTACCGCTCGCTGATTCGCCCACTCCTGTACCTGCTGCCAGCAGAAGCGGCCCACCATTTCGCATTTGCGTGTCTTCGCTGGTTCGTCGCGATCCCGGGAGTCCTCGCGGCGCTTCGCCGACGACTGCTCGTCGATACAGCTGCATCGCGGGTCACAGCGCTCGGTCTCGAGTTTCCGAACGCCGTGGGGCTCGCGGCAGGGTTCGACAAAGACGCGGTCGGGTTCGAAGCGCTCGGTGCTCTCGGTTTCGGCTTCGTGGAAGTGGGCACCCTCACCGGAGAGCCGCAGCCGGGCAACCCAAAACCACGGCTGTTCCGTCTCCCCAGAGACCGGGCACTCCTCAATCGTATGGGATTCAACAATCGGGGTGCTGCGGATGCCGTGGCGCGACTCCGGGCACCCCGGCGGACCATCGTCGGCGTCAACATCGGGAAGACCAAGGCCGTGCCCGAGTCGGACGCGATCGCCGACTACGTCGCCAGCGCGACACGCGTCGGGGGACTCGCCGACTTCGTCGTCGTCAACGTGAGCTCCCCCAACACACCGGGCCTTCGAGATCTTCAAGCGACCGAGAAGCTCCGTCCCTTGCTCGCTGCAGTTCGTGAAGCACTTAATGAAGTGTCGCCGGTACGTCATGTGCCCCTTCTGGTGAAAATTGCCCCGGATCTCGCCGACGACGACGTCGACGCCGTTGCGGATCTCGCCACTGCGCTTGGGCTCGACGGCATCATCGCCACCAACACCACGATCAGTCGCCAGGGCCTCGACACGGACGCGTCGAGAGTGGACGCGGTGGGTGCTGGCGGGGTGAGCGGTCCTCCGGTCCACCGACGATCGCTCGAAGTGCTCAAGCGCCTGAAGCGTCGAACTGCAGACGAGCTGGTTCTAATTTCCGTCGGCGGCATCGAGACGCCAGACCAGGCGAGGGAGCGAATCGAGGCCGGCGCGACCCTCGTCCAGGTGTACACCGCGCTCGTCTATGAGGGCCCGTTCCTCCCGAAGCGGCTCGCCTCAAGAATCGCCGCGCGTAGCTAGATACGCTCTTAGTCCGAGATCTTACTGGGCCCGCAGCATCAAGTAGATGACGACACCAGTGACGGAGACGTAGAGCCAAATCGGCATCGTCCAACGCGCCAGTCGTTTGTGAATCGCAAAGCGCTCTCTCGCCGCGAGGTAGAAAGTGGTCAGAATCATCGGGAACATGACGACCGACAGCACTACGTGGCTGATCAGGATGGAGAAATAGACGGTTCGGGAGACACCAACGCCGAGGTACGGCGTGTCTCCATGGACGTAGTGGTAGACGACGTACCCAATGAGGAACACCGCGGAGGCGGCGAAAGCGGACACCATCAACCGCTTGTGGAGTTCTCTTCGACCGTTTCGAATGGCGGCGAAACCCAGAATCAGGAGGGTCGCGGCGGTCGCATTGAGTGATGCGTTGACCCCGGGCATGAACGCCAAGTCGGCGTTGGCACTGCCCCCCTCACGAATCACCAGAAGCCATCCCAAGAAGCCGATCGCCGCGGTCGAGAGGACTCCATTGAAGATCCAGAAGCCACGGTCACTGTTCGTAGTGGGCACGCCGCGAGCCTAGGCTCAACCCCGCAGGTCGGCTAGTGCCGCATCGACGGATGCAAGCACGTCCGGAACTTCACCGAGGTGATTTGGCCAGTGCGGCGCGAAACGAACGAGGCCGTCGGGGGTGTTGCATACGACGCCGCGCCTCGAGAGCGCAGCCGCCAAACGCGTTGGCGGGGCATCGTCGGGCGTGCGAACGCTAAGGAGGGTCGAACGGCCCTCGGGCGCTGCGGTACGAAAACTCTCGAATCCTCGTTCCACGAGGCCTACCTCCAGGCTATCGAGGTACCCGTTGACGTGCCGATGCACCTCCCCAAGGTCGAACTCGCGGAGCAGATCCACGGACGCCCCCAACGCGCAGAGGCCAAGGGCGTTGAGGGTACCGATCTCGAAAGCGCCTGCGCCCGCGTTCAAGGGCTTGTCATAGCGAAGGACCGCTTCGTCTCCGACCAGAAAATCGACGGCGTCCTGGTGACTCAGCCATCCGGCAAGCCTCGGATGACAGGCTTCGGCGCATCGCTCGGACACGTAGAGAAACCCCGCACCCTCGGGCCCCATCAGGTGCTTGTGGCTCCCGGAGCTCAGGTAGTCGATGCCCCAGGTGACGTCGACCGGCGTGGCCCCAACGGCCTGGATCGCGTCGACGAACAACTCGGCGTCGTAGCGATGGCAGAGCTCCGCCATCGATTGGATGGGCATTCGAAGTCCTGTCTTGTATTGGACCGCGCTGACGGCCACGAGGCGAAGCCCCTTCGACAGCTCTTGCTCGAGGGCGTCGAGCCCCTCTTCTCG
>JBATTM010000336.1:0-7958 GCA_049670545.1 Polyangiales bacterium | reverse complement strand
GTCGAGACCCGTTGTCGGCTCGTCGTAGATCAGGATCTCGCTCTCTACGATCATGGCGCGAGCGACGGCGACCCGCTTCTGCATGCCGCCGGAGAGCTCTGAGGGCATCTTCATCGCGGCGGCACCGATGCCGAGGCCGCCGAGGCGCTCCATGACACGGTCACGGATCTCGCGACGCGAGAGGTTTGTATGCTCGCGCAGGGGAAACGCGACGTTGTCGAACACGGTCATGGAGTCGAAGAGCGCAGACATTTGAAACACCATCCCGAACGTGCGCCGGCCCGCGTCGAGATCGAGACCGGATAGACGCGCGTAGTCCACGCCGTTGACCCAGACCTCGCCTGAATCGGGCCGCTCGAGTCGGATGAGCTGACGCATGAGTACGCTCTTACCAGAGCCCGAAGGGCCGATGATCAGGTTGGTCTTGCCACGGTGGACGTCGAGGGATACGCCTTTGAGCACGTGGTGATCGCCGTAGGACTTGTGCAGGTCGCGAATCTGCACGTGGATCGAGCTCGACTTCATGTGGTCGAGGCCGGGCGGGAGAGTCGACCGCAAGAGATTTCGGCGAAAGATCTTCATCAGAAAAACCCTTGGCCGAGCACCAAACTGGTGACGAGGTAGTCGAGCATCAGAATCGCGATCGCGCTGTGCACCACGGAGCGGTTGGTGGCTCGCCCTACTCCAGCGGCGCCGCCCTTGGCGTAGAAGCCCTGACGACAGGCGATGAGAGATACTGCCACGCCGAACACCATCGCTTTGAGCAGGCCTTGGGACACATCATCCCAATCCACCAACCACTGCAAGCGATCCATGAAGACGCCTGGGTCGAGACCCAACATGAAGACCGCAACACAGAAGGCCCCAAACACGCCGACGATGTTGAAGAGCATCGTCAACACCGGAACCATCACGAAACCCGCGACTAGGCGCGGGACGACGAGATACTGCACCGGATTGACGGCCATCGTCACGAGCGCATCAATTTGGTTCGTGACCCGCATGGAACCAAGCTCGGTCGTCATCGCGCTGCCCGCACGGCTCGTCACCATCAGTGCGGCAAACACCGGTCCGACTTCGCGGGCGAGTGCCAGCCCGATCACGGCGCCGGTCTGGTTCTCGGCGCCGAAATCTCGAAAGCCATCGACGAGTTGGAGTGCGAGCACACCACCAACGAACAGCGCGGTGAGTGAGACGATGAATACCGAACCAATGCCCGTGAACTCCATGGCCTGGATGAAGAGGCGCCCGCGAAACGGCGGTCGAACACCCCAGAAGATCGCCTCACCGAGCAGCTTGCACAACGCCCCGATCTCGACGAAGGGCGTCAACAGCAACTTGAGGCACCACTCCCCGAAACGACGCAGTGCGGCTCGGAATGGATCGTTCGGGGGGGCCGAAGACGCGGTCGGGGCTGCGCCGGTCACGAGGCTTCATAGCATGGTTTGCGCACGAGACGTCAGCCGTCCAGGTAGATACGAGGAACACGCCGCGAGACGTTCGTCAGTATTTCGTAGGGGATGGTGCCGGTGGCTTTCGCAAGATCCGTGGCATCGAGGGACTCGCCGCCCTGGACGCCGAGCAACAGCACCTCGTCTCCAATCGCCACATCGTCGATCGACGAAACGTCGATGGTCGTAAGGTCCATCGACACGTTGCCGACCACCGGGCATCGTCGTCCGTGCACCAAGACCTCGGCCCGGTTTGAAGCCGCGCGAAGGAGACCGTCGCCATATCCGAGGGGAACCGTGGCAAGTCGTGTCTCCCGTGTCGCGACAAACGTTCGTCCGTATCCTGCGCCCTCTCCGGGGCTCAGCGTCCGCACCCGGATGACTTCGGTTCGCCATCGCATCGCGGGTCGAAGGTCCGCCTCGACCGAATCCGCACCTGGGTAGCCGAAGAGCGCGAGACCTGGACGCACCCAGTCGTAGTGCGCTTCTGAATGGCGAAAGATACCTGGGCTGTTGGCTGCGTGTCGGACGACGGGCTCGTGGCCGTAGCGACGCACCAAGCCCTCGGCCTTGGCGAAGTCTTGCAACTGCGTCGCCACGAACTCTCGGTCTTCGTCGGCGGTCGAGAGGTGCGTCATCAGCCCCACGATTCGAATCGAGGGGCATGCGCGGAGTTCGGAGAGGAACGTCGAGAGCGAACCGAGCGGAACGCCAAGTCGACCCATCCCCGTGTCGACTTTGAGATGGACGTCGACAGGACGGTTCGCTGCAACCGCTTCGAACGCCGCGGCTTCTGAGATCTCGTACAGCACCGGTGTGAGGCCCGCCGCAATGACTTCGTGGTGGGCGCCGCCATGAATTCCGTTGAGAACGAGAATCGCGCGATCGATCCCCGCCTCCCGAAGCTCGAGCCCCTCCTCCGCAAGCGCCACGCCAAAGCCATCGACGCCTTCGTCCTGAAGCTTCCTGGCGACCGGAACGATGCCGTGGCCGTATCCGTCCGCCTTGACGACCGCGAGCACCTTGGAGCGAGGCGCATGTTGTCGGACCACGTTGAGATTGTGAGCGATCGCGTCGAGCAGGATCTCGGCACGCGTGGGTCGCAAGGACGCGTCCGCGCTTTGGACGCGCGGCCTCAACGGCGTGGGGGACTCGGAGTGCACGGGTTGTGGGCTACTGGGTGCCACCCACCCCGTCAAGCATTGGCGTCTAGAGGCCGGCGGACTAGGCTCCGCCTTGATGCTTCGAGACGCAGGCACGAACGTTCAGCCCGCTGCGCGACAGAACCATCGCTCGTCGCGAACCTCATCCCATGCGATGATGATCGGCGTTGTCCTTGCGCTCGTGACTCTGGGAGCACCAAGCTGCGATCCAGCGACCCAGGAGACGGTCACCCCGGTAGAGGTCGTCCCAGCAACGCCAACACCAAGCGTAGAGTCGCTCACCGCACGCGTACTCCGAAGATATCCACACGACCCTGGGGCGTTCACTCAAGGACTACTCTGGACCGAGGGAAGCCTCTACGAGAGCACCGGCCAGTACGGTCAGTCCACGGTTCGTCGCGTTCGCCTCGAGGACGGACGCGTGCTCGACGAACGAAGACTCGATCGTCGTTTCTTTGGGGAGGGGCTCGCGCGGGTAAACCAAGACCTGATCCAACTGACGTGGCGAGAGGGCGTCGCGATCGTGTCGGGAGTCGACAATCTGCGCGAGCGCCGCACCATGAACTACGCGGGAGAGGGCTGGGGGCTCTGCTACGACGGAGAGTCGCTCGTCATGAGCAATGGCTCATCGACCCTCACGTTCCGAGACCCGGACTCGATGCAGATCGTGCGACACGTAAACGTTCGCCTCGAAGGCAGAGCCGTCTCAAAGCTCAACGAACTCGAATGCGTCGACGGGCAAATCTACGCGAACGTATGGCGGCGCCACGAGATCCTGCGTATCGATCCGACCGACGGCCGAGTAACCGGGGTCATCGACGCACGTGGGCTTCTGAGCGAAGAAGAGTCGCGTTCAGCCGATGTCCTCAACGGCATCGCGTTCCGGCCCGACTCCAAGACTTTTCTCGTGACCGGGAAGTACTGGCCGACGCTCTTCGAAGTCGAGTTCGTGCCGCGCTAGGGCTCCAGCGGCTGCCGGACCACTTCGGGAGCCCATCGTAGAAGCCGGTCGGCCATGATCTCGATCGCATCCGGGCTCTGATCGATCAGCACGAACCCTCGATCGTGCTTCGCCGCCGCCTCCCCCACGGTTCCGCTCCCCGCGAAGAAATCGAGAAGCGTATCGCCCGGTTCGCTGTGCACCTTGACGATGCGCTCGAGCACTCCGAGAGGCTTTTGCGTGGGGTAGCCTGTCTTCTCTTTGCCACTCGTGGGGACGATGGTGTGCCACCACACGTCCGTAGGCGTCTTTCCACGTGCGGCCTTCTCTTTCCCGACGAGCCCTGGCGCCATGTACGGAATGCGGTCCATCTCATCGTATCGAAAGACGTACTCTTTGGGATCTCGCACGTACCAGAGGATCGTGTCGTGCTTCGCCGGCCACCGACGTTTCGGGCGACCCCCGAAGTCGTATGCCCATATGATTTCGTTTTGGAAGTGGTCGCGGCCGAGGAGCTGATCGAGGGCCACCTTCGCGTAGTGCACTTCTCGATAGTCGAGGTGAACGAAGATCGAGGCGTCCCGCGTGAGGCACGGAAGCGCTGCTTCGACACGGGCCATCAAGAAACCGATATAGTCGTCGAACACGTCGGAATACGTAGGACTCTCGAGGGGCTGCACGTCGTACTTGCGCCCGCCGAATCCGACGCGGCCTCCGTCTTCAGCCGCGGTCACTTGCATTCGCTGCCGCCTCTGCGTTTGTCCGGTATTGAACGGAGGATCGATGTACGCGAGACGAGCGAACCCGCGCGGCAGCGTGGGCAAAATCGAAAGCCCGTCCCCTTCGAGGATTCGTCTCACAGCGCGGAGCGTATCACCGCGTCTTGCCAGGCGCCCCCGGTTCCAGCTCGCTTGCGAGCGCCGAGGTGTCGACTTACGCTCCGCCGATGCGACTCGTCGTGAACGGAGAGGAACGAGAAGTAGCGACGGACACGACGGTCTCCGGGCTCCTCACCGCACTCGGCCTCGGCAGTGAGTTGGTGGCGGTCGAACGCAACGAAGAAGTCGTGCCACGCGCCCATCACGCAAGCACCGCGCTTTCGGAGGGCGATCGAGTCGAAGTGGTCCATTTCGTGGGAGGTGGCTGAATGGCTGACGAAGTTCTTCAGATCGGCGGGTTCGCGTTTCGGTCACGTCTTTTCACGGGCACTGGCAAGTATCCGGATCTGGACACCGCACGCCTGGCCCTCGAGGCGTCGGGCTGCGAAGTGGTCACTGTTGCCGTCAGGCGGGTCGACCTTGGCGCAACCGGCAGCCAGTCGATCATGAGCGTGCTGCGCGAGGGCGGCTACACGCTCCTTCCGAACACTGCAGGTTGCTACACCGCTGAAGACGCCGTCCGGACCGCCCGCCTCGCCCGAGAGATTCTCGATACCCCCCTCGTGAAGCTCGAGGTGATCGGCGACGAGAAGACCCTCTTCCCAGACGTGCCCGCGACGATCGAGGCGGCCAAAACCCTCGTAGAAGATGGGTTCACCGTGCTTCCGTATTTCAACGACGACCCGGTGGCCGCACGCACACTAGAGGGCCTCGGGTGCGCGGCCGTCATGCCACTCGCCGCACCGATCGGTAGCGGTCTGGGGGTTTGCAATCCCTACAACATCGAGATCATCGTGAAGCACGCGAACGTCCCCGTGATCGTCGATGCCGGGGTGGGCACCGCGTCGGACGCCACACTCGCGATGGAGCTCGGCATCGACGGCGTCCTCATGAACACGGCGATCGCGGGCGCCCGAGACCCGGTAAGAATGGCGCGCGCGATGAAGCACGCGGTGTCCGCCGGCCGGGATGCGTTCTTGGCTGGGCGAATCCCGAGGAAGCTCTACGCCACGGCGTCGAGCCCGATCGAGGGCGTCATCGGGTCCGAGCAGGGCGGCCGTACCTAGCGGAGGGCCAGCATGAGCTTGCCGCGGATCTGGTTGATCACGGACCCGGAAGCACCGGCCGGCCCGCTTCATGCCATCCGCGCGGCGCTCGACGGACCGGGTCGGGACCGCGTGGCTGTCGTCCTTCGCGCAAAGGAAGCAAGCGGTCGCACGTTTCTCGAATGGGCCGAGGCGCTGCGACGATGGACCACATCGAGCAGGAGCGCGCTCTACATCCATGGGCGACCGGACGTAGCCCAGGTGGTCGCTGCAGAGGGCGTCCACCTCGCAGAGTCCGGGCTCCCCATCGCCACGGTACGTGCCCGCTGGCCAATGCTCACCGTTGGCGTGTCGCGGCACGATCGCGAAGGCCTTCGGACCGCGGCGAACCTCGGGGCCGACTATGCCTTTCTCAGCCCGGTGCACGCAGTCGCAGGCAAGAATCCGCCACTCGGGATTGGAGGGTTCGCCCGAATCGTGGTCGATACCACGACGCCGGTGGTCGCACTCGGAGGCGTCGAGCCGGAGCATGTCGCCCCCCTGCTCGAGGTCGGAGCCCAAGGAGTCGCAGTGCAGCGAGCCCTGTACCGCGCCAAAGATCCGCGTCAGGCGCTCGACCGACTCCTGCACGCCCTTGACAATCACCCTCCAACCGACAGATAGCCGAGTCCATGGGGGCGTTTCGAAGCGGGATGGGGTGCTTGTCATGGGTTGGGGCAGGCATCATCGTCGTCCTGCTTCTCCTCAAGGTCGCGCTCTTCGATGTCGCGGAGATGGGGCACAACGGAATGGCGCCAACCTTGCTCCACGGAGAACGTGTCGTGATCAACAAGCGGGCAAAGCCTGTGCTGAACGCGATCGCGGTCTGCCGTCACCCGACCGAAGACGGATGGGTGGTCGCGCGGGTCGCCGCGACGGAAGGCCAGACGATCGGCTCGTTCCGGGACGCCCTGCAACTCGATGGCATCCCTGTGCCGTTCGAAGAGCGAGGCGTCGCCGACTTCCACAACGAAGACAACGACCTGACCCAATCGATCGTCTGGGGATCCGAGAACGCGAGTGGCAGCCGGCATTCGATCTTCCGTGCGCGCGAGCGGCAGCACCAGGTCCGAAAGACGACGGTCGACCCGGGCAAGGTATACCTATTGGGCGATTACCGTGGCTACATGGGCCAGGACAGCCGCGTCTATGGCCAGGTCGACGCAGCGAGCTGCCGCGGGGCGATCGTCTTTCGCCTGACACCTACGCTCGGCCTGCCACCGGCGATCGAGCACGGGTACTTCGAGCTGGTGCAATAGCGCGGTTCCGCGTTGCCTCGAACGCGGTCCGTCCTATGCTGCGCGCGCCGAGAGCCCCGAGCTGTCACCCATGAGAGTCGCTGTCGTTCAATTCCCTGGTTCTAACGCCGACTGGGACGCCCTTCACGCCCTCCGAGACGTGGTCGGGGCGGAGGCCTGGTACGCCTTCCACAAAGAGACCTCACTCGGGAACCCCGACGCGGTGGTCATCCCAGGAGGGTTCTCCTACGGAGACTATCTTCGCGCTGGCGCGATCGCGGGGTTCAGCCCAATCGTGGGTGCGATTCGGAAGTTCGCCGCAGGCGGTGGCCCGATCCTCGGAATCTGCAACGGCTTTCAGGTGCTGACCGAAATGGGGCTCTTGCCCGGTGCGCTCACGCGAAACGCACACCTTCGTTTCGAATGCCGCGACATCTTCGTGCGCGTCGAGAATAGCGGCCCCTTCACCCACACCTCGCAAGGGAGCGTGTTGCGGCTTCCGATCGCGCACGCGGACGGGCGATATCAATGCAGCGCAGACGCGCTTGCCGAGCTCGAGGACCACGATCAGATCGCGTTTCGATATTGCACCCGGCAGGGGGAGGCCCCCGAGGGAGGCCCCGCGAACCCGAACGGCGCGGTTGCAGACATCGCGGGAGTTTACAACCGTCGAAAGAACGTGCTCGGGATGATGCCCCATCCCGAGCGCGCCAGCGAACCGGTCCTCGGCAACGACGACGGGCTGCACCTCTTCCATTCGCTTCGACAACATCTGGAGGGCGCGTGAGCGAGCCAACGAACTTCCCCGGTGAGCCAAATGCATCCCCGGAGCTGGCCCGAGAGTTCGGGCTCTCCGATCGCGAGTGGAGCCACGTCCTCGAGACGTTGAAGCGCAGTCCGAGCTACGCGGAACTCGGGGTCATCAGTGTGATGTGGTCCGAGCACTGTTCGTACAAATCATCGCGTGTGCACTTGTCGCGCCTTCCGACGGAGGGCCCCCAAGTCGTTCAAGGCCCAGGCGAGAACGCGGGTGCGGTCGACATCGGCGATGGTTTCTGCGCCGTATTCAAGATGGAGTCGCACAATCACCCTTCGTACATCGAGCCCTATCAAGGCGCGGCGACTGGAGTCGGTGGGATCCTGCGTGACGTTTTCACGATGGGTGCCCGCCCGGTGGCATCACTGAACTCGCTTCGCTTCGGC
>JBATTM010000335.1:0-3070 GCA_049670545.1 Polyangiales bacterium | reverse complement strand
GGATATGAACGACGCGAGCGCTGGGGAACACCGTGGCAAGGGCGTCCATGCACAAGAGGTGGGCTGGGCTCTTGAGAATCAGTGTTCGGTTTGGGTAGTGCCGCGTCAGGATCTGTAGCATCCGTTTGTATTCGCGATAGGCCGGTACCATGTCGAGCTCCGTGGCCCAACGAACGTACGAGTTGAGGCCAGCGGTCACGCTAAAGCTCATGCGACAGGTCAGCGTATTGAGAAACAGGTGGGTACACTCTTCGACTGCCTGCGGCGCGAAGTAGTGAATCGCGCGCATCTCGGGGATGAGCCTGTAGTACAAGCCAAACTCGCGATCGCTCATTGCGATGCGCGGATCGTGCCGCGCCAGCTCGGGCTTTGGCGGCGGGCAAGGCCGATGTAGTTCCCACATCTGCGGTGCCCGGGCGTTTGGGTGCTGCGCCAAGAGATTGTGGAGCAGCGTGCTTCCCGTGCGCGGGGTGCACACGATGATGATGGGCCGCTCGACATCGACTTCTGCGAGGCTTGGGTCCTCGACGAACGCGTGTTGGACCTTGAGGCAGTTCTCGAGATTGCGTTGCAGGAGCCGGGAGACGGCGATTTTACCAAAGAGATGAAGGTCGATCTCTTCCCGGAGCATCGAGAGAAGTCGTTCTGCTGCGGTCTCGACATCGTACGGACCGAAGTCGTCGAGACCGGTCGCCGTTCGGGCCGCATCCATGTAGTGGCGTGCCGAGGCTTCTGGCGTAAGCCACCGGCCGATGAGGGGATCGAGGCCATTCAGCGCACGCAAGCGCCACGGCAACGCGATCGGCGGCACGCCAGTTGGTTCGGTTGATCCACTCATGGAGCTCTACTTCCACCGCGGTCCCACACTGCGAGCAGACCGACCGTGGTGCCCACGTACAACGTCCCGTCGGGATGAAGCGTGATCGGCGCCCAGCTCGGATCGAAGTCCGTTCCGACACCCGTTGGAATGCGAAACACGGGTTGTCCCGTGCGGACGTCGATCGCGAGCACGCTCCAGACCGTGTCGCCGTCGCGGGCATCGAACGTGTAGCTGTAGAGGAGCCCAGTTTTCCCTGAGAGACGGGGCGTGATCGATGGTGTCTTGAGCTCGTTGGTCCACACCACGTCGCATCCCGATTCGTCATCGCGAATGTCGATGCGGTGCATTCCGCCGGCGAAATCCCGTTCCCATCCGGGACTGAGAAAGTGCGTGTAGCCGTATTCGTTCTTGACGATGATGCTTCGCTCCCACGCCACCGGCGAGATTTCGAGCGCCGAAGCCTTTGCGTCGAACAATGGCACCGTGCACACGAGGCGCCGTCCGTCTAAGTCGCGGCGAGTGCGATACACGAGCAACCGACTCTTGTCCTGCGCATTGTCACCGATCACCACGTACCGATCGCCGACCAACGTTGGGGTTGTCCCCGAGCCGGAGTCGAACTGCCCTAGTTTGCGCTCGGCCGCATGCTCGTAGCGCTCGTCCCAGAGGATGCGCGGCGTTCCATCGTTGGACGCCTCCATTGCCAGGAGTCGCTGGTCGGTTACGACGTACATCGCTGTCATGCCGGCGGCGACGCTGTTCTGAATCCCCTCCTTCTCCAAGTGGACGGCGCTAACGTTGCCAGTTTGTGGATCCACCGTACCGATTCGACCGTGCCGCGTGAACCACCACAGCAGTCCGCCCGTATCGGGAGCCACCGCGGTGATCGGATCACATTCGCCTTCGGGAAACCAGTTGTCGAGGGACAGGCAGTCGTGGGGAACATGATCGCGCAGATCAAAACTGCTGTCGACGTAGAACTCCCACTGGCCGTTGTCGTCCTTACGATGACCGACGCGCCAAAGTCGCTGTTGGGGATCGGCAAACACCACTCGCTGCTCGTGGTCGAGGTAGAAATACGCGCCGCCCGTCGTGTCCGAAAATGCTTTGTAGGGGTCAAGAGTCACGATTGCCGCAAACGTCGACGGTCGCTGCGGGATGCGGTAGACGGCGAGCAACTCCATCGTGCGTGGTGCGAGCAAGTTGAGCTCAAAGCCCGCGAGGGAGCCGCAGCTCACGATGAGGTTGCCGTCCCGCGTGACCACTGCGGAGGCACACTCGCCACCGGGTGCATTGCTCCCGTGGCGCGAGTGGATGACCACGTTCGGGCCGACGGGGCCCGAGGCATTTTGCACGCCGGCGTTGCCAGAGCCGCCGCCGACGTTGTTCCAGCCTTCTTTGGCAAAGAATGGATGCTGTGGTGGTGCGTGGTGGATCGGGCCGGAGCTTCCCTTGGAAGGCGTCCCGACGGTGGTCGCTGCACGAAATGAAAGCCCGGCGATGGGTCGACCGCGGCGCTCTCCAAATTGATGCAGCGCCGCACCCGCGACGACGAGCAGTGCGATAGTGCCAGCCACGAGCACCTTTCGCCCACGGCGCCCGCGTGTCGGTACGGACGGCTGGGACTCGTTTGGCGGCGAGACTCGCACCTTTTAATCTGACATCATTGTACGACTATCGTCAAGGCTCCACGAGGGACCCAAACGCCGCCGTCGTCAGGCGTACCGCTGCGTCTTTCGCGTCGGCGATCGCCTCTTTGGTGAGCCCGCCGCGAATTGTCTCGAGCAGAATCCACTGCACGCCCGCCATGACCGACTTCAAGAACAAGGCTGGCGGCCGAACCCGGTAGTGCAGGTGAGAGAAGTCCTGAATTTTCTGTGCGTACCCCTCGAGCATCTCGTTGATCGCAAAGTGCGCGCGAGAACCGGGGTCGCCGTACTCGACGAACATGAATTGCGCGAGCTCGTGTTCTTCAAACACGGCGTCAAACAACCGATCGATCGCTGCCTCGATCCAATCGTTCAACGGTTCACCGTCCGGCAAAGCATCGAAAATCAGTGCCTCGATGTGTGCGTTTGCGGCGCGTTCCCAAATCTCGTCGATCAACGCGTCCTTGTCTTCGAAGCACCGATAGTAGGTGTCCCGCGAAACACCAGCCGCTTCGCAGATCTGCGACACTGACACGGCACGCGTCCCGTGCTGCACGAAAAGACCCACCGCACCGTCGACCAAGATTCGACTTTGCTCCTC
>JBATTM010000334.1:0-10794 GCA_049670545.1 Polyangiales bacterium | reverse complement strand
GGCGGCTTCGATGCGGTCATGTGACGGCATGGCGAGTGCCAACCCGTCAGGAAGCAGCCAGTTCGGGTTGGTCGCGAGCTATGAGGCGAGGCTTGCGTTGGCTGACGCCCCAAGTGCACCGGCCAACCTCTGCAAGCCGAGCCGTCCGCCACATGGCCGTGTCGGAACCGACCCGATTGCCCCAGTTGATCCGGTTCGCAAGCCGAGCCGTCCGCCACATGATTGCGTCGAGCCCGACCCGATTGCCTCAGTTGATCCGGTCCCTAGCTGTCCGCTACATGGCCGTGTCGAACCCGACCCGGTTGCCTCGGTTGACCCGACCCTTACAGGTCGTCGTCGTCATCTTCGACGACGAGCTCTTCTTCCTCATCGTCGTCGTCGTCGGTGTCGTCGTCATCATCTTCGAGCGCGGTGTACTTGAGATCGACGTCCGCGTCCGCGAGCTGGGTTTCGAGGAGTTCCAGCAGCTCTTCGAAGTCTTCGCCGGACCATTCATCGAGGATCTCGGAAATGAAGTCATAGAAATCGCCGCTATCGATACGGCGCTCGATCTCCTCGACGTCATCGTCCGAGAAGACGCCGACCAAGTCGTCGCGCAGCGAGTCCACCTCACCGTCTTCGATCGCGTCTGCGACCGAAAGACGAACCTGCCGCATCACGCGTTTACTGAGGAAGATCTCCATCCGAAAACCTCAAAGTCGTCCGAATCGGCGCTACTATAAGAGAGGTCGCAGGCCTGTCAATCTTGGCGAGGGGGGGCGGGGCCTCTATGCTACGGCGGTGCCACCCCGAGTCACCCTGGTTTGCGTCTGGGCCCTTTGCCTCATGGCACCAGGCCGAGCTGGCGCGGACGAGCGGATACTGCTCGATACGGCCCCCGAGGGGGCAGATCGACCTTTCGCCATCGGCCCCGAAGTCGGGCTAGTCATGCCTGTCGCCCGCACCCCTGTGTGCCCAAGCGGCGCAGAGTGCTTGTTGGGTGTCGGGTTCGCTTTTGGGATCCCATTCACCTATCGGTGGAAACAAGGGACCGGGATCGGGTTCGAGTACGAGTTCTGGGTTCTGAACGGCAACGCGGTCTACGAGGCCACCGTGACGCAGGCGTTCACGGCGATCGTCCGCCAGAGCTTCCTAGTCGACCGCAGGCTGCGTCCGGTGCTCCGACTTCGGGGTGGCTTCTTGATCTTGGGTCCGTCTTTCGGGGCAAATACGATCGGCGGTGTGGGGGAGGCGGCGTTTGGTGGCGAGACCGATATTGCCCCGACTTCGGTCTTCCACTTCCTTTTGGGAGCTCAGCTGTTTGGCACTCGGCCGTTCACGACCTCGGCTGACGGGGTGGCTCGCGCACAATCTGGTGGCATCAACGCCGCACTGGTGCTGCGCGTCGGGATCTCGTTCCTGTTGTGAAATCCCATGGATCTCGCAGAGATCCGTGCATCGTTGCGTGGAGATTTCGACACCATCGCTGTAGCCTGTATCGTTATAGTGTCGTATTGGGGAACAAGGATGCGCAGGCGGGGACTGGATGAGCGGCGACGCACACCATAACGGGGACGACCGGGCGGAGCCCGTGGAGAGCAAGGAGACCCTTGCGCCCGCGCCGGGGACCGAGAGCTGGGAGCGCCCGCGCCGCGAGGTCCCGGGCTCGACCCCCAAGGGGCTTCACTTGACCGTGTTCGGCAAGACGGCGGTCGGACTGGTTCGCGAACACAACGAAGATAATTTCATGGTCGCGGATCTCGCGTCGGAGTCGGGTCCGCTAGAGCGAGAGGAAGAGCTTCACGCGGCGGTGGAACAACGCGGTTTCGCGCTTGCGGTCTGTGATGGGATGGGCGGTGCGGCTGCCGGAGAGATCGCGAGTCACATGGCGATCGAGGCCCTGTTCGAGACGTTGCGCGGCGATCAGCCTGCGCCCGACCGAGATTCATTCGCGAGTCGGCTCGTCGATTCGGTGGAGGAGGCTGGCGCGCGCATCTACGATGCCGCGAAGAAGGATCGCACCCGCCGTGGGATGGGCACGACCGCAACGGTGGCAGGGCTCATCGACAAAGTGTTGTTCGTGGGGCAGGTCGGTGACAGTCGGTGCTATGTGCTTCGGGAAGGGCGCTTGAGCCTCGTCACGAAAGACCAGTCGCTCGTCAATCAGCTGATCGAGGCAGGGCAGCTGACTGAAGACGAAGCCGAAGCCTTTGAACACTCCAACATCATCTTGCAAGCGCTCGGCACGACCGAACGCGTGGCGGTCGATCTTACATTTGTCGAGCTTCGTCGCGGAGATCGGCTGTTGCTTTGCTCCGATGGCTTGAGTGGACTCGTCCATGACAAGGCCATCCAAGAGGAGATGGCGTGTGTCGGGTCGCTCCCCGAGCTTGCCGATCGTTTGATCGATCTCGCCAACGCCGCCGGCGGCCACGACAACGTGACTTGCATCGTCGCCGACTTGGACGGGGACGCGCTGGATCCGCCCGAGGAGGGAGCGGTCCCGTTCTACCAGCAGTATCCGCTGCCCCGAACCGGTGCCCGGCACAGCGCCGGGCCCACACTACCCACCGCCGTCAAGAGTATGGTGCCCCGCGCGATCGCCGCCGCGCGATCGGAGCCGCCGTCCCCATCCGCGTTCTCTTGGCCTACCGCCGCAATCGTGGTCCTGCTGCTCGCTTTGGCGGCGGTCATCACGGTTGGCGCGAGTCGATCGCCGGTTGCGCCGGTCGTCGCGCCGCCACCTCCGGTCTACGTCGACGCACAGTCCCCCGTCGAAGTGAAGGTGCGTTCGAGCGTCGAGGAGGGCGAACTCTACGTCAACGGACGAAGCTACGGCCCACTCGGCGACAGCGAGGCCGTGTTGCTGCGGCTTCTTCCTGGCTCCTACCGAATCGAAGCACGAGAAACGGACGGCTCTCGGATTGGCGAGGATGTCCTCGTCGAACCCGGACGGCCGACCGAAGTTCGGCTTCTCGTTCCCATCGACTGAGGTTTCTCCCGTTGATTCGATTACGCCAAACACATGGCGCCGACGCTGGGCGCGAGCTTGAGTTCGATCAAGAGTTGATCCGCATCGGACGGATGCCTGACAGCGAGGTCAACTTCGACCCCGAAGTCGATCTCGACGCGTCGGGGAGGCACGCCGAGATCCGCAACGAGGACGGTCGGTATCTGCTGATCGATACCGGAAGCCGCAACGGCACGTGGCTCAACGGGCAACGGATCAAGCACGTGGCCCTTGACCACGGCGATGAAATTGAATTCGGCCGCGGAGGTCCGAGGGTTCAGGTGACGTCCGTGCGACCACGCCGCGCGAGCCGCGAACCTACGGTGCCGATGTCGCTCACCACCCCACGTCGGCCGCCGAAGTTCGACCCTCTCGCGATGCCCGTGACCACCGCGACTCGCCTGGAAGATTTGGTTGGCGAAGCGAAAGCGGCCCAGCTTCTCGAGACCAAGCCTCTGGCCAATCAGGGTCGATCTTCTTCTCGTCCACATGGGCGGTCTTCGAAGACCCTCGCTCTGTGGGGCGCCGCCACTGTGGTGCTGCTCTGTGCCCTCGGTGCGATCCTCTCGACTCTCTGGTAGCGGCGATCATGGAAGACCGAGGTCGGCCGAAATCCGATCCAAGAGTTTTTCGGCTGCCGTTCGTGCGTCGGCCAGGTTGCCGTCGATGGTGGCGCGTGCGTACAGGTAGTATTTCAACTTTGGCTCCGTCCCGCTTGGCCTGATCATCACGCGGTGGTCGCCTTCGAGTGTGAGAATCAGACCCTCGCTCTTCGGGAAGCGTGCGTCCCGGAGTTCGCCTGCGGGCGTCCATCGAACCTGACGTCCGAGATCCCACATTGATTCGACCCGTGTACCGCCGAGCGTGGTCCACGGTGCCGACCGCATCAGGTCGATCGCATCGCTCGCGCTCTTCATTGCGCCTACCCCCTCGAATCTCCTCGAAACTTGGCGATCGACCCACACCCCGTGAGTCCGCCAAAGAACTTCCAACGCGTCGACGAGCGTCAGCCCCTCAAACTTCAACCGGGCGGCGAGATCGATCATCAGCCTTGCTGCGCTGATGCCGTCTTTGTCCCGCACGTCTCGAAGCGCTGCGTAGCCCAGCGCCTCCTCGTATCCGAAAACGTATCGGAATCCCTCTCGCTCCAACTCGAGCGCGCGATTCTGAATCCACTTGTGCCCCGTGAGTGTCTGCTCCCATCGGGCCCCATGGTGTGCCGCAATCGACCCGAGCATGGGGCTACTCACGAGAGTCGACAGCACGAGTGGGCGTGCACCGTCTTCCACGTGCCTCAGCAGGTCGTCGGCCAACAGTAACCCGATGTCGTTTCCCGAGAGTTGCCGCAGAGACCCATGGTGCATGACCGTGACAGCCAGACGGTCCCCGTCCGGATCGTTCGCGATCGCAAGGTCCCCGTCCATGGCGCGGCACAATGCGTGCACGCGATCCATGGCTCCCGGTTCTTCCGGGTTCGGAAAACGGACGGTCGGAAACATGCCGTCAGGTGTGGCTTGCTCTGCGACACTTTCGAATGTGCAGTGCTTGTCGTTCGATAGAACCGCGCGCACGGTGGCCTCCGCGACGCCGTGCAAGGCAGTATACGCGACTCTCACAGGACCGCGTTCACCGGGCGCGCCGACAGCGCCGGCGACGACTTCCACGTAGCGCTGCCGTACGTCGTCTATCTCGATCAGGAGCCCGCGTTGCCGACCCTCGTCCAACGAGATTCGCGGGACTAGGCTTGCGCCCGGCGCACGCTCGATCGCCTCCGCGATTCCCGCGTCGTTCGGCGGAATAATTTGTGCGCCGTTGCCCCAGAACACTTTGTATCCGTTGTATTCCGGCGGGTTGTGACTGGCGGTAATCATCACGCCGGCGGCGGCCTCGCGATCCAGTACGGCGAACGCAACCACGGGTGTGGGGACGACTGCCGTCAGTACCAGGACGCGAACCCCAGCCGCGAGTGCGGTCTCGATCGTGTCGCGCGCGAGCACGTCGCTCATCGTACGCGCGTCTCGACCCACACACAGCGTCGGCGACTCCGTTCCTGAACGACGAACCCATGCACACAATCCGGCGGTCGCGCGAATCACGTTGGCCCGATTCATTCGACTCGGTCCGGCGCCCAATACTCCCCGAAGACCGGCGGTGCCGAACTCCAAGCTCCCGGCGAAACGGTCCTCGAGTGCCTCGGTATCGTTGTGCGCGATCAGCCCCTCGAGCTCCCGGCGCGTCGCGGGGTCGGGGTCGTGTGCGATCCATCCACGTGCTTTGTCGACGACGCTCATGGTGTCATTCGTCCGGCGCCTCGTCTTGAATGTAGGTGCGCTCCTTGTACCAGACTGCCACTGGCACGAACAATACCGCGGTGATAGCCATCGCCCCCGCGAAGAAGAGGTAGTAGGAGGCCCCCTCCAACTTGCTGGTGCCGTCGGGGTTCTGAATCAAGTAGTTCACTGCCGCGGTGAAAAGGTTGCCCGCCGCTACGCTAGCGTAGAACAGACCCATCACCACGGACTTCATCTTCTTGGGGGCTTGTGTGTACGAGAACTCCAACGCGGTGATCGAGATCAGGATTTCAGCCGCCGTCATCATGATGTAGCAGCCGAGCTGCCAGATGATGTTGACCGTTTCGCCGGCATCGAGCCGCGCTTCGAGCCAGGCGGGCAGGAGAAAAGCGGGAACGGTGAGAAAGAGTCCGATCGAGATTTTGCGAAGCGGCGTCAACGGCCAGAAGCGATCGAATGCTGGATAGACCACCCGATTGAACAGCGGAATGAAAAGGAGGACCAGCGCGGGATTGAGCCATTGCGCCTGGGATGAGTCCCAGTGCACGATGAACTGCCGATCCATGCGCTGTGCCTGCAACACCCATGCAGAGCCTTGCTGATCGAACAGAGCCCAGAACATGAGGATGAAGGCGTAGATGATGGAAAGTCTGCCCAGTACCCTGAGGCCTTCCCCGCTGAAGACTTCGCGTACGAACGCCGTTCCACCAGGAGGAATGTGAACGAATTTGTTTCGCCCCATCCAAAAGACGAGCGTCGCGAGCGCCATTAGTACGCCTGGAATTCCGAACGCGACCGAGGGACCGAAACGGTGAAGCAGCGGCTCCGCGAACAGGATCGATGCAAGTGCGCCAATGTTGATCGAGAAGTAGAACCAGCCGAAGACCTTGGTGAGCAGGTGGGAGTTCGATTGACCGAACTGGTCCCCGACGTGCGACGAGACACAGGGTTTGATGCCCCCAGAGCCCATCGCGATGAGCGCGAGGCCGATGCCCAGCCCGACTCTCGTGTCGTCGATCGCGAGAGTCAGATGCCCAAGGCAATACACGAACGAGAGCGCGATTATCGTTCGGTACTTTCCTAGAAATCCGTCAGAGATGATCGCGCCGAGAATCGGAAACGAGTACGCGACGTACACGAATACGTGAAACCAGTACCTGGCGTCCTCGTCCGACATCGGGTCCAGCTCGCCCTGTCCGTTCATCAGGAACTTGGTCATGAAGATGACCAAGATCGCGCGCATTCCGTAGAAGCTGTACCGTTCCGCCGCCTCGTTCCCGACGATGTAAGGAATTCCGGCCGGCATCCCCGTGATGGGGGCAGGCGACGTTCGGTAAGCGGCCTTGGACATCGATGCCATGTTAGCGGATTATTTCTTCTGTAACGGCTTTCTGAGCATCCTGCGCGCTTGGTATTTCTCGGTTTCGTGTTGGGTAAGTGATACTAGGGCCGGGTTGGGCGCAGTTCCGGGGCGCCGATGCGGTTCTGAAGTGAAGGGGAGGCTGGCGTGACGACGATCGATGATCTGAAGAAGTTCGACCGGGGCTGGGTCGTGGGCTTGGCGGCGATGCTCTGCGTTCTTGGTGGGGCGACCAGCGCGAGTGCGCAAGGCACCACGGCGCAGTTCGATCTCAACCAGTTCCGGCCTTCCGAGTTGACCACGGACGGTTTCGCCGTGAGCACCGCGGACGCGCAGGGGCACAAACGGTTCGGATTCCAGATCTACATGGATTACGCGGACGACGAGCTGGTCTTCGAAGGCGCCGCAGGTTCTTCGCAGGCGGGCAATCAGTTGCGCGTGGTCAGTCGCGACCTCACCGGCCACTTCACTTGGAGCCTTGGCCTTTGGGATCATCTGGTCATCTTCATGGATCTTCCGTTCAGCTTCATCGTCGATGATCGACTCTCGACCGACGAAGTAGACTTCCTCAACTCGATAGGGGAGGGCGGACTCGTGCCGCGTGGCAGCGGGCTCGGCGACGTATACCTCGGTGCGCGAGGGAATCTGTTTGGAACACGGGAGGACGTCTTCCAGATCGCGCTGCAGGCCACGTTGACTGCCAACACGGCGTCCGCCGCCGATCAACAAGAGAATTACCTCGGTGAAGGGCGTATCAAGCCTTACATCGGTGGATGGTTCGAGGCACTGTTGACCTTTAATGCGGGCGACCATGTCCGTATTCCGATCAACGTTGGCTACAAGACGGCGTTCTCCCAGGATGTGACGCGCGTTTTGAGGCTCGGGAATCAGTTCACCTGGGGCGCGGGCGTGCAGGCCCTGGCTCTTCAAGACCAGCTCATGTTCACCGTGGAGTCTTTCGGTCGAACGGCTGCACAGAGTTCGACCGGCATCGGCGGACGCGAGGAGACACCCGTCGAGGTGCTCGCCGGCGTGAAGTACCTGCCGAAGATCGGCTTTGCCGTCGGCCTTGCAGGAAGCGCTGGTGTGACGCCCGGATACGGCGCGCCCGACTGGCGCCTGATCGGAATGATCGGATACACCATGCCGGAGAAGAAGGCTGCTGTATCGGTCGACACCGACGGCGATGGCATCTCGGACGATCTCGATCAGTGTCCAACCGAGGCTGAAGACCTGGATGGTTTCCAGGATGAGGACGGGTGCCCCGATTTCGACAACGATGGCGACGGTATCCTCGACGTGGACGACGGATGCCCGATGGATCCGGAAGACATCGACGGGTTCGAGGACCAGGACGGCTGTCCTGACTTCGACAACGACGGAGACGGCATCCTGGATGTTGATGACATGTGCCCCGATGAACCTGGGCCAGCCGACAACAACGGCTGTCCTGAGGCCGATCGCGATGGCGATGGTGTCCCGGATCGCATCGACAACTGCCCGGACGAGCCGGGGACGGTCGAGAATCAGGGCTGCCAGAATGCACAGCTGGTCGTCATCGGAGACGGCAAACTCGAGATCCTCGAGAAGGTGTACTTCAGGACGGGCAGCGCCAAGCTCCAGCCGCGCAGCTTCGCGCTCCTCGACAACGTGGCCGCGGTCATCAACGCGCACCCGGAGTACCCGATCATCCGCGTGGAGGGTCACAGCGATTCGACGGGAGCCTTGAAGTTTAACATGCGGCTTTCTCAGAAGCGCGCCGAGACGGTGGTCCGCTACCTCGTTGGACGGGGGAAGGTCTCGCGGGATCGGCTCATTGCTGAAGGCTTCGGACCGACCCGTCCGATCGTGCCCGATGCGAAGACAAGGGAAGAGCTCGCGCAGAATCGTCGTGTCGAGTTCCACATCGCCCAGACGGGGCCAGAGGGCGCCGACGACCAGTCCGGCGAACGCTAGGAGGTGAACATCCGGATCAGCGGGCGTGCCCCGGGGTCGGCCACCATGGCCGATTCCTCGGGGCTAGCGCTCTAGCTCGCGATCCGAACGGGCCAGTGGTCTGCGTCGGTTGCGAGATCCATGTTCGCGAGGAACTGCCGTGCTTGGCGTATCGTGATCCGATCGCTTGCGTTGCGACGAATGCATCGTGCGATGAGGTCTCCGAGCGCCCGGGTCCGCGGATCGGCGAGAAGAGCACGCACACGGGCTGGATCACCGTCATGCGAGACGTGCTGCGCGATCATGGCTGCTTCTCCCTCCGCGTCAAACAAGGTCTCGCCTGTGTACGCCTCGAATATGAGGCAACCGAAGGCGTATACGTCGGCCGGGATGGCGTGACTCGAGTTTCCAGAGCCCCAGATCTCGGGTGACCCGTAATTCGCGGTGCCGCAGCCCGGGCGCAAATGTCTCCCCGCCAGGCCGAAGTCGACGAGGATCGGTCTCGGGGGAGCGCCTACTCCGGTGGACCCGTCCGCGTTGCAGACGATGATGTTGGACGGTTTGACGTCGAGATGCGCCACACCCACCTGGTGCATCGCGTCGAGTCCAGCGCCGACTCCCAAAAGAAGATCGCGGGCGCGCCGCAGCGAAAGATCCCCCATCTCGAGCATGCGTTCGAGACTCGGTCCTTCGACCAGTTCCATCACCAGAATGGGCTTGGGCCGGGCACCGGCGTCGAATGTCACGAATCGCGCGATGTTGGGATGCTCGGGCAATGCGAGCAGGGCGCCCGCCTCATCGCGAAAGAGTTTGAGGAACTCTTCCTCGGACAGGGTACGTGCTGCGGCCGCCGAGTAGTCAGGCACCTTGAGCGCGAAGATTGGTGACGAGTCGTCCTGTCGTTGCTCGACGCGACGTGCGACGAATACCGAGCCGACCGCGCCTGCGCCCACGGGGCGCACGAGATGGAAGCCTCCCACCGTCCGGCTTGGAGGCACCCACGCGGGCAAGGTGGCTTCCGAGTCACTTTCGATCGGTGCGATACTCGGCAATCGCCTCGGCGCGTCGAGAGGGAGAGATCGGAGATGCTCGAGAACGGCCTTTGTGATGTCGCCCAACGCCCCAGGCAGGTCGTGATCGATAGCGGCGACGGCAGCCTGGTGTGCCTCGTCCATCTCGGAGACCGAAGCCCGCAGTTCACGCTCGACTTCCAACCCCATCGCCCAAATCGCGTCGCCTACCATGGGGGGGTCGACAGTTGCCTCGCCGAGCCGGCGTCGTGCGCCGCTCGTGAGTTGCCCAACGGTCGCCACACCGCGCTCGAGCGTGGCGAGTGGAGTCGATGCGGACCGATCGGCGACCTCGGTGAGTGAGCTCGACGCGGCGATGGACCGAAGACCTCGAGAGAGCAGAGAAAGGGATTGTCGCAAGGCCTCCACGCGCGCCGAGCAGGCGACCGGTAGCTCGTTCCCGATTGCGCGTACTGCGTCGGTGGCCGCGACGAGCCCGTGGCCGTCCCGTTGGGCTGTGCGCGTGGCTTGTCGCAGCTTGGTGTAGGCGCGCAGCGCAGCTTTGATATCCGGTACCATCGACGCCTCGGCCATGGTCTTGAGATCGTCGAGGTGCGGAACGTAGGTCGCGGCCGCGATCACGATATCGGATACATCCGCGATGTCTTCACGGACGAGGGCGTCGCATGTTCTCGCCGTCGCCGCGCAAAGCGTTCTGCGCAGGGAGCTCTTGGGGTCGTGCTCGACGCGGTGGAGCAGCACCTGCTGGGTCACGAGACGGCGTTGTCGGACTAGATCCTTGCGAGGATCGACGTCGGGGCCGTCCGCGTCGATCAAGTGGAGCATCGTTCGCAACTGGCGAAGCCGTGTGGTGAACTCTGCCACGTGGTTCCCCTCGTCGAGTGGATCGCCCTCTCGGATCACGAGCCAGTTGGTGACTCGCTGGAAGAGATTCCCAAGGCGCACGTCGTGCTCCAAGGCGGTGCCGTCGTTTTCGCCGAGCAACAAGAGGTCGTTGAGCGCCGATGTCTCGAAGAGGGCCGAGTCCAATTCGCGAAGGGCGAGAAACGCCGAGGTGTCGGTCTTCCGCACTCCCTGCGTGTGCTCCTCGAGGATGGTCGCTTTCGCCGTGGCGGCTTCGACGATGGGCTCGGCTTCGCGCGCCGCCTCGAACGCGCCTTCTCGTGCGAAGGTATCGAGCGCGCTCGA
>JBATTM010000333.1:0-2234 GCA_049670545.1 Polyangiales bacterium | reverse complement strand
CGATATGAGAGTACTGGTGACGGGGGGCGCTGGCTTCATCGGAAGCCACGTGGCCGCGGCGGCGGTCGATGCGGGACACGAGGTGTTGGTCGTCGACGACCTGAGCAACGGCCGCGCCGAGAATCTGCCAGCGGGAATCGATTTTCATCCGATCGATATCCGCCATCGAGACGTGCTTCGCGAGGTCGCGACGCAGTTTCGGCCGGACGCGATCAGCCACCACGCTGCACAGGCGAGTGTGGCCGTGAGCGTTCGTGAGCCCTCGCTCGACGCCGACATCAACGTGCTCGGGTCGCTGAACGTGGCCGCCATCGCTCTCGAGACCGGGAGTCGGCTGGTGTTCGCGAGCACGGGAGGCGCGCTCTACGGCGAGGTCAGCGAAGGGACACTCGCGGGAGAAGAGCGTACGCCCGAGCCACTCAGCCCCTACGCATGCAGCAAGGCGAGCTTCGAGCTCTACCTCGCCGCATTCGGCGCAGCCTCGGGCCTTCGCTACACCATCCTTCGCTACGGCAATGTCTACGGTCCGAGGCAGGACCCGCACGGAGAAGCGGGCGTGGTGGCGATCTTCTTGCGGCGGCTGCTCCGCCAGGAGCCCATCCAGGTCAATGCGCGCGCCTCCGCCGGAGACGACGGGTGCGTCCGTGACTATGTGTACGTGCAGGACGCGGTACGCGCCAATCTCGCGGCCTTCGAAGGCGCGCTCGACCATCGGCGGATCAACATCGCGACCGGCGTTGGCACTTCGACCCGCGTGCTCGCCGAGAAGCTGGCGTCTCTGGTCGACTTGCCTGCCGTGGTCAATGATGGTCCTCATCGCCCGGGTGACCTCGAGCGCTCGGTGCTCGACCCGGCGGTGATGGTATCGATACTCGGAGAACCGACGCCACTTGCGGCAGGCCTCGAAGCCACCACGGATTGGTTTCGACAAGACGTGGGGTCCCATGACTGAGCGCATCGCGGTCATCGGGCTCGGATATGTGGGGCTGCCTGTCGCGCTGGCCTTTGCGCGCAAGTTCGAGGGCACAGTCGGTTTCGACATCTCTGCGAAGCGAGTCGAATCGCTTCGTGCGAACCAAGACTGGACGCATGAGGTCAGTGAGGCAGAGCTCGGGGAGTCGACCCTCACGTTGACGAGCGATCCGGCCGACCTCCGGGGATGCACGTTCTTCGTAGTTGCGGTGCCGACCCCGATCGACCCCGATCGCAGGCCGAATCTCGCGCCCCTGATCTCGGCGACGAAGACGGTGGGCGCGGCCATCGCTCCTGGGGCAGTCGTCGTCTACGAGTCGACGGTGTACCCAGGCGTGACCGAAGAGCGCTGCGGGCCAGTGCTTGCAGAGTGTTCTGGCCTCGTGCAGTCGACGGACTTCAAGCTCGGGTACTCCCCAGAGCGCATCAATCCAGGCGACACCGAGCATACGTTCGAGAAGATCATCAAGGTCGTCTCGGGCGAAGACGCAGAGACCCTAGAGCGCGTCGCGACGACCTACGAGCGCGTCGTCGACGCCGGAGTTCATCGAGCGCCCTCGATCAAAGTCGCCGAAGCCGCCAAGGTGATCGAGAACACGCAGCGTGATCTCAACATCGCGTTGATGAATGAGCTCGCGTTGATCTTCGACCGCCTCGAGATTCGCACGCGCGATGTTCTCGACGCTGCGGCGACCAAGTGGAACTTCCTTCGCTTCTCCCCAGGACTCGTTGGCGGTCATTGTATCGGAGTCGACCCCTACTACCTCACGTCGAAGGCCGAGGCGGTTGGGTATCATCCGGAGGTGATCCTCGCGGGACGCCGCATCAACGACGACATGGGTCGCTACGTCGCCAAGCGCACGGTGAAGCTCCTTCGGCAGCACGACCACCCCATCAAGGACTGCCGCATCGGGGTGCTCGGCCTCACATTCAAAGAAAACGTCCCCGACCTTCGGAACAGCCGCGTGCCCGACATCATTGAAGAGCTCCGCGACTACGGTATCGAGCCACTCGTGCACGACCCGATGGCCTCGAGCGAGGAGGCCCAGCGGACGTACGGAATCGAGCTCCGCCCTTGGGATGCGCTCGACGACCTGGACGGTGTCATCCTCGCGGTCCCGCACGCCGAGTATCTGGAGCGCCTGGAGCACATCGTCGGCGCGGTTCGTCAAGGCGGCGTCTTCATCGATGTAAAATCGCTGATCGATGCCACCCAGCTCCGCACCGACCTTCGCTATTGGAGCCTCTGACTAGAAGAGGCG
>JBATTM010000332.1:0-5584 GCA_049670545.1 Polyangiales bacterium | reverse complement strand
CAGTTGGGTCCGCACAAATTGTTGTGTTTGTACCGCGAGCCCCCGAACGCCCCTCAGCTGTTCGAACACGAACCGACACACAAGCACATCGCGGGCCTCGATGATGTGCCGGTCACCACGGAGCCGTACCAAGAAGTCGTCTGCACCAACGGTACTACCCTTCCGGGCGTCGTCGAAGCGCTCGGGCCACGGATAGGTGATCCCACGGACGACGCGCGACCGTTCGCGGCGACCTTCGGGCGTGTGGAAGACATCGGGGAATGCTCGGGCCGAATCCCAACCCACCTTCTCTACACGTTCTTCAAGCGCGAGTACGGCAAACAACTCGCCGGTCGGTACGGGGAACAGCGGAGCCCTCAGGGAAGCGACTTCGTCGGGCCCTATGATTTCGCCGTAGGCCTCAAGCCCCCGAACCCCGACGTCGGGCCCTGGGTGTTCTACGACTACAATCCAGAAAACCTCGGCGACGGGTGGACCGATGTGGAAGCGTCGAGCTGGGATGGGGCGTTCCCGCCGAACGTGCACTACGGCGCCCCCGGGGAGATCGCGTTTCGCTTCCGGGCGAAGGTCGACGGAGACTTGCACTGGGAGCCCGATCCCAATTGGATCGGCAACGGAAGCAAGCCGGGGCTCAGCAAATTCGTGTCCGGCGTCCTGACCGCCGGGGTCGGAGTCGTGTTCTTTCCCGCCTTCTTCTTCGGCGATTGCGAGAAGGACCGGCACATGCTCGTGACCCTGCGCGGTTCGCTCGAGGTCGCACACGATGGGGGCTTAGGCATCCGATTCGCGCCGTCTCCGGCGTCGTGGGCGGGCGTACAGGCGTGGTCGAAGATCAAGGTCACCTGCAACAAGGTCGTAAAGCCCAACATCCAGCGGCAGTTCGTCCAGAACACGATCGCCGCGACCGTCACACCGGAAGGCGACGTGATCAGTCAAACCACAACCGAGGACGGGACCGGCTCGAGTCTTCCCTTCCGTCGCTTCGATCTCTCCCCGATTCCGATTCGGCGTGTCGTGGTGACTGACCGATTCATCCATGCGGTCTTCTGCGAAACGCGGAGCGACTGCGCGGACGACCTCTATCAAGAGCTACGCGACCGTCGCGAGTGCGGACTCGACCGCAACCTCCACGACGCGCAGCCGGCTTCCGTGCAGCTGACCCAGGGCGGCTTCTAGACCTCGTCGACCCCTGAGCATTTGTTGCTGGGGATCTCCGTCTTGGAGTACGTTCTCTCGATGATCGAACGCGTTCTTGGGTACGCGGCGGGCGCGGGCACAGGCCTACGCGCAACCGGCGTGATTTGCTTGGTCGTCGGACTCTGCGCATGCGGTGACGGAGGCGGGGGTGCGGGCGGTGACGGCGGAACCGGCGGAGGCGTGACTCCCGCGGAATCCGTCGAAGACGTCCTAGACAATTTCCAAATCGACACGACCGATACCCCCAGACTCGACAGTGACGGGGACCCGCTCCCGGACGACTACGCACCCTTCGGTTCTTCCGCAGCCGTGGAGCGCTTCGCCGAGCTCGCACTCATCGGGTTCGAGACCGATGCAGCGCCGGGCGATCGCTTCAGTATCGTGAAAGAGGTCCCTGACGCGAACAACAACTTCGACGCGGAGACCCTCCACCGCCTGCCGCCAGGCGACACCGCGTGGGCCGACTCTTCGGGGATCAATCCCACGACGACACGCGCCGCAACTGGTGGTGATTTCGACCAGGACGGCGTTGAGGAACTCGCAATCGTGTTCCATGAACTGAACGACCCGTTCATCCAGCTGATCCTGATCGACGACGAGGCGGACGGCTTCACGGAGTCTGAGCCGATTATTGTGAGTGACCGCGACCCGACCCGTCTCGAGATCGTGACCGGAGACTTCAACGGCGATTCGATGCAAGACGTTGCGATTGGAATCAGCCTGGAGTCCGGCTTCGAGGTGGTGTTCCTCGAACAAGGGGCTGGCGGCCTTGCGCCAGCAGGCGAGCCGTTTGTCCAGGCCAAGCAACTTCAGACCGGGAGCCAGCACATCGCGATGGCCGCAGGGAACGCCGACTACGACCTCGGTCAAGAGCTAGCGGTCGTGTTCAACGAGCGGGCGGGAACCGAAGGGCGCAGCCAGTACGTGGTGTTAGACGACGCCAATCGTGATCGTGCCATCCTCTCCTCAGGGCCCGTCCGTGGCGAAGTCGACTCCAACGTGTTTACGGCGGTGGTCGGCGATGTCTCGTTCGGCAATCTCGATGAGGACCCCCTCGATGAACTCGTGATCGGCGGCCTCACGAACATTTCGGGATCGACGACCAGCATCAAGAGCTGGGGATACCTCATCGTGGCCCTCGACGACGGGAAGCGTAGTTTCGCCGAGTTGACGGCGACGCAGTTCAATCCGTCATGGCAGAGACTGAGTGAGTCCGGCCAAGCCCTGCGCCTCAACTACCTCTACATCCACGCGCTCGACATTGATGGTGACCAGATCGACGAGATCCTGGCGAACCAATTTGTCTTCGAGGATTTCATCAACGCGCCACCCTGGACGCAAGCGTACGAGATCCCGGCGGGAGAGATCATCTGGGAGTCGGGCAACGGCAGCCGCTCCTTCGGGTACGAAGACAGCACGATGGTCGTCGCTGACGTCAACTCCGACCGCCGCGAGGACATCATCTTCATATCGGACGCCCAGAACGACGTGCGCGTCTGGGCGCTCGACATGGTCGACGGGTTTGACGAGATCGATGTCATCAACGACATCTCAGGGATCGACAATCCGTTGATAGTCCCCGTCAACGTCGACAAAGACAGCATCGCCCTCGAGTACTCGACCGGCACATACCAACTCGTATTCACCGAACCCATCGTGCTCGCGGCGTTGGCGGCCGCCCCCTGCAACCCGGACTGGGGACAGAATATCGACGCCTGCCGCACGGCCTACGGCACCTCAGAAAGCGCAAGCACGTCGACCGAGGACTCACAAACGATCACGGCAAGCGCAAGCGTCGGCTATGGCGCAAGCTTCTCGGCGCTGGGCGTCGAGATCGGAAGCGCCGAGGCGATCGCGACGTTCAGTGCTGAGGCGACCCGGCTTCAGGGCACCGCGTACACCCTCACCCAACGCGTGGAGCACACGACGGGACCGATCGAGGACGGTGTCCTCTTCACGACGATTCCGCTCGACCAGTACACGTACGAGATTGTCTCGCACCCGAACCCTGCTCTGGTGGGGGGCGAGATCGTGGTGTCGCTGCCTCGTGAGCCGATCACCGTGCTCACCACACGTGAGTTCTACAACTCGGCGATCACCCCCGATGCCTTCCAAATCGACGCGCGCATCTTCGAGCACACTCCCGGCGACCCGACGACCTACCCGACGAGTGGCCAGCGAGCGTCGCTTCTGAGTCAGTTCGAAGGCCTCCAATCACGGGAAGTCGACGTGGGAGAAGGTGGCGGCAACATCAGCGTGGGCGTCAGCGTGTTCGAGGAAACTTCGATGGGCGCGTCCTACAGTTGGAACGCAAGCCTCGAAGTGAAGACGACGGCCGGCGGATTCATCACCGGGGGCAGCATCGGGTACGGCGAAGGGCGCACCGTCACGCTCAGCTCGGGGACCGAAACCAGCTACACAGGCACGGTATCGAACCTCGACGCTGACAACTTCGCCGCCAACGGGTTTGGCTTCAGCCTCTTCAGCTACATCTACGATGGCCCCGGTGACCAAGTATTCGAAGTGCTGCACTACTCGGTCACACCCGCCGCAAACAACGCGCCGTAGGCCCGCCAACGCTCGACTCAGGGTTCTTGCACGAAGTACGAACCGAAGAGGACGAACATCTCTTCCTCTGTGGTGATTCCGCCGCCGGCGGGGCACGCGTCACAAACGCCACCGTCCCCACACACGGAATCATCGCCGTTGCAGGGCATGCCTTGAGATGGACCGCCGAAACACGATCGCTCCGCGGGGTCGCATCCACATTCCAAGACCGTGAGGCCGAGTGAGGTGATCAGGTCTGCAACCCCAGCAAGGAAATCACATGTCTCCGCGTCGGGCTTCGTGGTCTCTCGGCGCACCTCGCTGGGATTGGTGTCGCCGTTGTCCCACAGTGAGCAATAGTGAAAGGTCCGGTCCCGAGCGTCATCGCTGTCGTAGGTGGGAAGGTCCGGTTCGGAGAAGCGCTGATAAAGGGGGTCGGCGTAGTCTCGGCTGATGTAGTCGTGCTCGCGCGCCGGCGGAGTGCAGCCTGGGCCAGGAGAGCAGGGATCGTTGGGCGGATACCAAATGCGAAATCGTTTCCCGCGTTTGTGCGTGTGCGAAGACAGAGTCAGAAGGCGCGCGTGCCGCGGAATCGTGTAGGTGTTGCAAACCTCTTTCGAGGAAAACGCGTCGATCGTGCCCATCCCAAAGATCTCAGACGCATCGAAAATCTGGACGCGCGGATAGACCTGCTCGTCCAGCGCCGCGAAGGCGACGTTCATCCACTGCTCGACCGAAGCATCGCTGGTCGTGGTATTGAACGCGTGATTGTTCCAGATCACGAAGCCCTTGACCGGCATCAGCGAGAACACGTCCGTGGGGTAGCGCTCTCGGAACGTCGCTTCTTGCGCGGTCGCGAGGTTGAGTCGGGTGTCAGCTTGGCCCACGAAGCCGGAAAGGCTCCCGAGTTCGGGCGGCGCGTTCCTGTAGGCGACGCACCCGACCGAGGTCTCAGGGCGCGTCGTACATTGACCGCGAGAGCCGCATTCGTCCGAGCCCGGCACGCACGAGGCCCCGGCGCGGTCGCCTCCGAGGCAACTCCAGTTGTCCCACGCGCCGCCCATGGGATCCCATTGATCCTCTTTCCCAACCGGAGGCACGTAGAACTCAACGATGCTGTGGTGGGATTGAGGCGCTTGGACGAGCAGGATCTGGTTGTACGCGAAGCAATCGAGTTCAGGCCCGCCTTGTGCGTCCCCGCATGGCACTTTGAATCGGTCAGGAACCTCGTCCGAGTAGTCGTAGTAGGTCACGTAGCAAACTTCGCCCTCCCCTTCCGCTGGCACGGTCCACCCGCCGCCGTAGAACTGGATCCCCTCGCCGGCTGCAGGTGGTGGAAGCGGCTCGATCTTGTTGGGGGCAATCTCGCCTTCGAGCGCGCAACTCGCGAACTGCTGTGACCCTTCGACGATACCTTCCTCGGGGGCGCCACCACGAATCCATGTGCGAAGAAGCCCCAAGTCATTCTCGTCGAGGGCGTCTTCGCCCACAGGCATCGCGCCACCGGAGATCCCCTGCTTGGAAAGGCTCTCGCCGCCGCCCTTCGCCGCGACCTTGAGGTACAGAAGGCTCAGATCTTGTTCGGCGGGAAACACCCGTTTGAAATCGCCTGCCACACCGTCGACGTTGACGAGATTCTGGTAGGCGACATCCGGTCGGAGGTCGAGACCGGACTGCGGCGAGTCACCGTGGCAGCTCGAGAGAGTACAGCCACGCGCCTCGAAGATCTGCTCCTGTATTTGTGCGAACGTGCTCTCAGCTTCGCATTCACCTGGCGCGGTGCCGGCGTTGCTACCGCCGCACCCAGCGAACAGCAGAGCGACGGTCGCAAGACGCAAGC
>JBATTM010000331.1:0-3385 GCA_049670545.1 Polyangiales bacterium | reverse complement strand
TCGTCTCGCGACACTGCAGCAACTGTCGCGGGGCGCACAGCGCCAGATCGTTTTTTTCGAGGGAGAGCCCGGAATCGGCAAGACGTCGCTGGTCCAGAAGTTTCTTGCTCAGAATCCCCCACGCGGGTTCGTCGCCGTGGGGCGCTGCATCGAGAACCGTGGGACCGCCGAGCCATACATGCCGGTGCTAGGTGCGATCGATCGACTGGCGCGATCCTCCGTGGGCGGCCCGCTCGTGGATGTCATGAGGAACGCCGCGCCTGCGTTGCTCGCGCAGATGCCTTGGCTCGTCGAACCCAAAGAAGCGAGAGAGCTGTTCCGACTGTTGAGCCAGACGACACAGGCGCGATTGATCCGAGAAATCACTCATGTTCTCGAATGGGCCGCGACCGAGACCGAGCTGGTTCTGGTTCTCGAAGATCTACACTGGAGTGATGAGCCAACACTTCAGTTGTTGCAGTATATCGCCCAGCGACCGGAGCCAGCGCACCTGATGGTGATGGGAACCTATCGAGCAGAACATGCGATCGCGCAGGGGCATCCCCTCCTCCCTTTCGTCAGGGGCCTACAGATGAAGGGGCAATGCACCCGACTGGCGCTGGAGGGGCTGGGCGTTGACGAAGTCGAGCGCTACTGCGCTGACCACCTCGGAAACAGCGAGCTGCCGACTGCCTTCATCGATCTGCTGCAGGTCGAGACCACGGGCAACCCGCTCTACCTACGGGCGACGGTCGACCATCTGCAAGAGATTGGATGGCTCATCAAACAGGAAACCCAATGGCACCTGACTCGCCCCGTCGAGGCCATGGATTTCGCGACCGTGCCCGGGAGTATCGGCGAGCTCATCGAGACTCAGCTTGGTACGCTGGGCGAGCAAGAGCGCACGGTGCTCCAAGCCGCAAGTGTCGTCGGAGTACGCTTCTCGGTACCGCTCGTGGCCGCGGCGCTCAACCGCGAAGACTCAAAGGGCTTCGACGACGTCGAAGAGACGTGTCTCGAACTCGAGCGGCGCAGGGTGCTTTCAGATTGGCGAGAAGAATCGGGTGTTTGGCCGGACGGAACCCACGCGACTGCGTTCGCGTTTCCACACGCTCTTCACCACCGTGTCGTATACCGGAGCATCGCGCCGAGCCGCCGCCGCCGCTACCATCAGCGCGTAGGCGAGCGGCTCGAGGCGGCGTACGGATCGCAAACCGATCGCGTCTCCCAGAATCTCGCGATGCACTTCGAGGCTAGCGGAGATGCGGAGCGCGCCGTCCGGCACCATTGGGACGCGGCCCGTATCGCGCGAGGTCGGTCCGCAGATCACGAGGCCATTCCACACCTGCGGTCCGCATTGAAGTACCTGGTCGAGTTGGCGGACGGTCCACTGCGCCGGGATCACGAGTGCAGGGTCCGGCTGGCGTTGGGCCTTGCCGAGGTCGAAACCGTGGCGGGGCGAGGGGAAGACGGAGACCGGAACACCGCTCGCGTCGCGGAACTGACCGACCAACTCGGGGACTCTCCCGAGTCGTTCTTCCCTCTGCTCGGGCTATGGCAGCTTCGGTGGGTTCGCGGGGATATCGTCGCCTGCGGGGAGCTCGCGTCCCGCCTGCTTGTCATCGCAGAACCGACGACGGATGCGTTGCGGCTACAGGCGCATGCCGCCAAGGGCATGAGCGAGGTGAGTTGCGGCCACATTGCCTCTGCGGAGGCACACCTCGGACGGGCGATCAAGTTGAGCCGGGCGGGTGCTGGCAACAGCGGCGTCGAGTTTGCGCGTCTTGGCATGGTGGACCCCGATCCGATCGCCCAGACCCTCGTGCATCAGGCCCTGGTCTCTTGGCTTCGGGGTTTCGCCGATCACGCTGTAAACCACGTAGACGAGATGTCGGCTGTGCTCGATCGTGGAAGCCAACCATTCCAAGAAGCGGCATGCTGCTTCGGTGCGGCCACGGTGCATTGCTGGCGAGGGGACATCGAGCGGGCGTCGCTCGCGATCGAACGAGTCTTGCGGGTCGCTCGGGAACACGACGTGCGAGGCGTACTCGCGGGCGCGACGATTCAGCGCGGTTGGATCCAACTAAGGCGAGGCGATGGCGACGAGGGCACACGTCTCGTCGCAGAGGGATTCGAAATCGGGCGGGGCCTTCCTATCGGCGGAGGGCACCCGCTTGCCGCCCTTTTCGTGATCGATGCACTGCGCATGAGCCGCCAGGTCGATCTTGGTCTGAGTGCGGTCGAGCGAACGCTATCGAAATGCGCAGAGCACCGGATGCATTGGCTCGACGCGGAACTCCACCGGCTTCGCGGTGAGTTCCTTCTCCTCCGGAACGGTGAAAGTGACCGCGCGAACGCGACCAAGGCCTTTCAAGACGCGATCGCGGACGCCCAGCAACGAGGCACGAAGGCCTTGGAGCTGCGAGCCCGTACGAGCCTCGTCCGTGAACGGATCCGCGCCTCCGAGGACGCGACTGTGAGTCGCCGCGAGCTCGAGGCGCTCGTCGATGGGTTCTCGGAAGGCCTAGAAACCGCCGACCTCCGCGAGGCGCGCCAACTCATCGCTGAAGCATCATGATTTCATCAAGACTCGGAGCGCCGATCGGTGTTCTGTGGAGTCGTGAGTACGGACCGCAAGAGTGGCTTCGCGCCCCGTCGATTCCCGCCGTCGAGGGCGTTCGTTCTGAAGTTCGCTGACTTGGGTCCAGACATCCAAGCCGCCAACGGCCTGATCGAGCACATCGAATCCGGCCGACGCATGCGCTTCGTTGGGCTCGAGGGTGAAGACGGCCTCGTGGCGCTTCTGGAGCGTTTGCTGGTCGAGCTGCGCGACGGGCTCGGCGATGAGATGGACGGGAAGTCGAGCGAGGAGGGTTAGGCGATGAGCCGATCCGATAGGTCAAACAAACATCAGGTTTCCATCAAGACTTGTCGAAAGGTCAACGGCACCCTCAGCGGGAAGGCGCCCCCCGCTGTCGAGGCCTCCCTTGTCCCTGCGGCCCTCAAAGGAGTTGAGTCATGCCTCGCGTTGCCGTCCCTACCTCGATCCTAGGATATGCTTTTTTCCTGCTGGCGAGCTCTGCGTCCCCGGCCGAGGCCGAAGGCTACCGGCACGGCGACAACGCGGACCCGCCCAATATCCTGTTCATCATCCTCGACGACGCCGGCATCGATCAGATGACGAGCTTTGGGAACGGTGGCGACAATCCGCCGATCGTGCCGAACATCGACAGGATCGCGAATGGCGGCGTGAAGTTCACGAATACCTGGGCAATGCCCGAGTGCTCGCCCAGCCGCGCGACGTTCTTCACCGGGCGCTTTCCGTCCAGGACCGGCGTCACGAGTGCGATCCTGCCCCAGATGCTCGCGTCGGCACAGACCTCGCCCTACGAGACCACCCTCCCGC
>JBATTM010000330.1:0-2260 GCA_049670545.1 Polyangiales bacterium | reverse complement strand
TCTTGCGTGCCGTCACAAAGGTACGGGAAGTTGAAGCCCTTGTCGGCAGCGCGCTCTTTCATCTTCTCGAAGGAGTCGGCCGGGTAGTTGTCGGCGTCGTTCGGGTTGATGGCGACCAACTGCACACCCTTGCTCGCATAGTCGCGCTGAATCTCGATCAGAAGATCCTCGCACGCGATCGCGTATGGGCAGTGGTTGCACGTGAAGACCACGAGGAGCAGCTCCGCGTCGGCAAACGAAGCGAGCGAGAGGGTTTCCCCATCGACGTTCGGCAGCGAAAACGCGGGGGCGGGCGTGCCGAGGGGCATTCCATTCGAGTGCATGACAGGCATGGTTCCCCTCTAGTGCTGGCCGCCCGGGAATGCCAGCAGACGTGCTAGATTTGAGGAGGGAGTGATGGAGGAGGAGCACGCAGAAGATCCGTTGGTCGGCGCGACGCTCGGCGGGGTCTACCGCGTCGATCACGTGATCGGTCGGGGCGGCATGGGGCGCGTCTACGAGGCGACGCACACCCACCTCGGCACGCGCTACGCGATCAAAGTGCTGGCACCCAAGCGCGCGGACAAGCCCGACGCCGTGGAGCGCTTCTTGCGCGAGGCCAAAGCGGCGGCGCGGATCGACAACGATCACATCGTCGACGTGCTCAACTTCGACCTGCACGACGAGCATGGGGTGTTTCTCGTGATGGAGCTTCTCGAGGGCACCGACCTCGCCACCCGGATCGCCGAGGGGCCCCTCCCCGTTGCCGACGCAATCGACCTTGCCTCGCAAACCGGAGACGCCTTGCAAGCGGCGCACAACGCGGGAATCGTGCACCGCGACCTCAAGCCCGAGAACATCTTTCTGACCCGACGCGCTGGCCGGACCTTCGTGAAGGTCCTCGATTTCGGGATCTCGAAGATCAAGACGCCGGAACACACCGACATCAAACTCACCGAGACCGACCAAATCCTCGGCACCCCGCTCTACATTTCTCCGGAGCTCGCCCGCGGCGTGTCGGTGATCGATCACCGGACCGACATCTACGCGCTTGGGGTGATCCTGTACGAGATGGTGGCCGGGGCGCCGCCGTTTACGGGGAGCAACCACTTTCAGTTGCTGTACAAGCACGGAAACGAGACGCCCGAGCCGCCGTCGCACATGAACCCAGCAGCCACGATCCCGCCGCACGTGGAGGCTGCAATCCTTCGCGCGCTCGAGAAGGATCCGGCGGCGCGGTTCGCGTCGATGGATGCGTTTCGCACAGCCCTGGTGGCGCCGGCACCGGAGGCGGCATCGGGTCGGTCGGGGAAGACGCCATGGGTACTGCTGGCGGCCGGCATCGCCGCGGTGGTGATGACACTCGGACTGTGGCCAGAGGCAGCGCCGGTCGCTGGCACTGGCACTGGCACTGGCACTGACACTGACACTGGCACTGGCACCGACCCCGTTAAACCGGTCACAATTCGCTTCAATTCGACGCCTGCCGGTGCATCGGTCACCCTCAACGGTGAACGAAGGGGCACGACCCCGCTTTCTTTGGAGCTTCCGGCGGGCGCGTCGAATACGGTGCGTTTCTCGTTGGAGGGTCACCGGCCCCGACAGCGAACTTTCATTGCGGAGGACGACCGCTCGATCGAAGTCCAACTCCGTGAACGAGCCCGGCGCGAAGCGCCACCGATCAAGCAGGACTTTTAGCTCCGTGCGCGCTTATCTTATCTCCATTGCGGTCTGTGCCGCGTGCCTAACCAGCCCCGCGTGGGCAGCGGCGCAGGGCAGCGCCAAGAACGCGGAAGCGCGCGTCTACTTCGAAGAAGGCAACCGCCTGGTGCGCGAGGCCAACGACGCCTCTGATGCCGACCGCGACACGCTTCTGCAACGCGCGCTCGAAGCGTACGTCGACAGCCTCGGAATCGTCCGAAGCCGCAACGCGCTCTTCAACGCCGCGGTGACTCTCGAAGAGCTCGGCCGGCACGCGGAGTCGTTCAACTACTACACGGAGTACCTCGGAATCTCCGGCCTGAGCGAGACCGACCGAGCCGAGGCCGAACAGCGCCGGGCCGCCCTGCAAGCCGAGGTCGCCGTCCTCGCGCTGGGCTCGGAGCCTGGGGGTGCGGAGGTCCGGATCGACCGCGAAGACTTGGCGCCGCTCGGTCCGACCCCGATTGAAGTGGCGGTCGCCCCAGGCCCCCATCAATTCTTCATCTCCAAAGCGGGATTCGTGGCAGCCACGGAATCGGTGACCGTCACAATCGGCGAACGCACCGCCACGACCATCCGT
>JBATTM010000329.1:0-7217 GCA_049670545.1 Polyangiales bacterium | reverse complement strand
ACTCCATGCCGGCCGGTGCTGCGCGGAATGCAATCGACTGCGCGCTCTGGGACCTCGAAGCGCACCGCCAGCAGACCCCCGTGTGGCGATTGCTCGGGCTCGCTAGCGCGCCGGGAGAGTGCCACACGATGCGGACCGTGAGCATCGACACGCCCAATGCAATGGCCGCGGCCGCGACTGCGCTCGCCGGCGCCAGCACGCTGAAAGTCAAGGTGGGAGGGGACGCCGACATCGCGCGCCTCGAAGCCGTGCATCAAGCGGTGCCGGAGGCGGGTATCGTAGTGGACGCAAACGAATCCTGGACGGTGCGACAGCTCGAATCATGGCTCCCAAGGCTTTCGGAGCTCGGCGTGGTGGTCCTCGAGCAACCACTTCCGGCGGGCCAAGATGAGGCGCTCGCGGAGATGCGGGGTCAAATACCACTCTGCGCGGACGAGTCGTGTCATGACCGCGGCTCGTTCGCGGATGTGGTGGGGCGATACGACATGGTCAACGTCAAGCTCGACAAGGCGGGAGGGCTCACCGAAGCGATCGCAGTCGTTCGGGAGGCGCAGGACCGAGGCCTCGAGTTGATGATCGGATGCATGGTGAGTACTTCCCTCGCGGTCGCGCCCGCTCTACTCCTCGCCGAGCAGGCGAGTTTCGTGGACCTCGACGGCCCCTTCCTGCTCGAGCGCGACCGCGACGCAGCGCCGCACGACGTGAGGGCAAGCCTCCTGCGCTCGTCAGCCGCCGTGTGGGGCGCCTAGAAACTCCACTGCACGGGCGATCGCAGCGGGGTGATTCATCACGAATGTGTGCATGGACGGAACGACGTGGTGTTCGGCCATGCCTTCGAGCTTCGTTTCCTCGATCGTGACCAGACCGTCGGTGTGGGTCCGACCAATGCGTCCGGCGATGATCGAGGTCGGCGCGGAGGGCGCAGGCAACGTCTGTGGCACGCCACGTACAATTTGCACGAAAGACGGACCCATCACGGCCCTCAATGCTTTCGTATCGAGGGTCCGAGCCAAGGCTGCCCCTTGATTGGGTGGGGCGAGCATGGCGACGCGATGCACGGAGGACCGCCAAGGCCGGTCGTTGGAGAGGATCTTCCGAACGACGAGTCCGCCGAGGCTGTGCGTCACGAACGAGAGTTGGACGGGCGTCTGCATGTTGTCGAGAAGATCCACGACATGACTTGCGTGCGCTTCAATGGTGTCGCGCGTACTCGGGTAGTCGAGCCGCGCCACCGCCATCGAAGACGCGGTCAACGCTCGACCCATCGCCCGCATCGAGTGTCGGGTCCGGCCGAGCCCATGCAGCACGACGACCAGGTGCTCCGGCGCAACTCGCGAAGGGACCGCGTCGTCGAGACCACGCTCACAAGCAGCCAGTGACCCCACCTTGCGGACACGATCGTTGGCGCCGACTAGTCTGCTCAGCGGGAGCGCCCAATGGGACTGCACGCGCCAGCCTGCCCGCCAGCGCACGTCAGCCCAAAGCTGACTCCCTACTTGCGGGATCATCCGCCGAGATCTTGCTTGAGGCGATCCTGAATCTTGTCGTCGCTCGGGTAGATCTCTTCGACATGCTCTGAGTCGACCAGCGTCGCGGTGATCTTCTTGAGCATGTGCTTGACCGAACGCGCGTCGGACCCTGCAGTGACGAGCTCCATCAACAGGGCGTCTTTGCGATCGGGGTCGAGTTCGAGCTCACCGTCGCTGATCATCGCGTCAAGCGACGACGACAGCGCCACCATGAGCTTACGCGTGAACGGGGTGTGCTGAAATGGAGGCGGTTCGGCCTCGGGATCGTCTTCTTCCTCGGGTGATGGGACGCTCGCTGCGGTGCGCCAGGCGTCGTGACGTTCGATCCAGGACTGCGCCAGCGACGCAACCCGGTCATCACCCCCGCGGGCGGCGGCTTCGATCGTGCCGGGGACTTCGCCACCGTGGATCGCCTGTTCGAAATCCTCTAGATGTTCGACCAAGTTGCGATGCACCGCATCCATATCGGACACGGTGACATCCGCGGGGAGCTCGACGCGACGCGCCTCCACGAACCGGCGGGTGAGCCATAGTGAGAGCCGACGCTGCCATCCGTCTTCGCGATCTTCGGGTGCGCCACCTTCGACCGGGTCGGCCACGGGCCATTGACCGCGGGAGATTGCCCCCCATGCGTCGAAGAGCGGAGAGTCGATGAGCTCTTCGAGAATGAAGAGACCCGAAGTCGGGCCTTTCTCCCATGCATCGTCGAGGAGTGCCGAGGCTTCACTTTGGGTGCTTTGGAGCTGGGCGTCGGTCGACTCGTTGCGCGCGTGCTTGACCTGTGCGGCCATCCACACGAGGGCGCCTGCCAGGTCAGAGAACTCGAGATCGCTGCGAAGGCCATCCTTGATGGTGTACACACGATGTCGTCCCTCTGGATCTGCGATCGTATCGGCAAGAAACACCAAGTCGCCAAGGGCCGGCGACACGAAGGGCTCGAGCTCGCCGACTTGAATCGCCCAGTGCAGTCGCCACGGCTGGTCCTGGTCGCCGACGGCGATGCCGATATAGGGGTCGCTCTGGACTTCCATGAGCCGAAAGCCGTGCTCAGCCGACGTGGTCACGTGGAGAAGATCGACGAACGCATCGATTCTCGATTCCCCAAAGTCGGGAGGTTCGCCAGGCTGACCGAGCGCGGTCCAGTAGGCGCGAATACCCTTTAGAAAGGCCTGCTCCGGCATGGAGGCAGGTAACTAGTACAATTTCGCTGCCATGACAGCCCGAAGATGCCTTGAAACACGTTCTATTTTTGCCTACACCCATTCGTGTATGGCGACGCCGAGCCCTTCAGTTCCCCCGACCGCTTCGCCAATCCAGTTTGAACTCCCGAACGGAATCACCATCGCTGCCGACGCATACGGCGATCCCGCCGGGCAACCCGTGGTGCTCATGCATGGTGGTGGGCAAACCCGTCACGCGTGGGGCGGCACGGCCGCGGCCCTCGGCAGCCTCGGATTCTACGCGATCGCGATGGACCATCGGGGCCACGGAGATAGCACCTGGGCGCCTGACGGAGACTACGAACTCAGCGCTTTCGTAGGCGATCTGATAGGCGTGATCGAGCACATCGGTCGCCCTCCCGTCCTGGTCGGCGCGTCGTTGGGCGGCATGACGGCGCTGATCGCGGAGAGCGGTTCTCCACGTTCGGTGGCGCGAGGTATCGTGCTCGTAGACATCACCCCGCACGTCCAGAAACAGGGCGTGCTGCGAATTCTCGATTTCATGAAGGGAAGCAGCGAAGGGTTCGCCAGCCTCGAAGAAGCCGCCGATGCCGTGTCCAGCTACCTCCCCCATCGACGACGGCGAAAGGACCTTGGCGGCTTGAGCAAGAACCTCCGTCTACGAGACGACGGTCGATATCGGTGGCACTGGGATCCGAGGGTGCTCGATATATGGGACCCCGACACGTTCACTCCTGCCGAAGGGGAACGCTTGATGCTCGAACGCGAGGATGCGTCTCGAAGGCTCACGGTTCCCACTTTGCTCGTCAGGGGCCGGATGAGCGATGTCGTGACCGAGGAGCAGGCGCAAGAGTTCCTGGCGCTGGCGCCACACGCTGAGTACGTCGACCTCGAGGGAGCCGCCCATATGGTGGCTGGCGACAAGAACGACGCGTTCACCGATGCGGTCGCCGATTTCATTCAGCGTCACTTCGCGGAGGCAGGCTGATATGCCGATCGATGGGAGCTCCTTTCGTGACGTGCTTCGAAACTGGGCAAGCGGCGTCACAGTGGTGACCACGCGTGCCGGAGACAAGATGCACGGGATGACGGTATCGGCTTTCTCCAGTGTTTCTGCAGACCCTCCACTGGTGCTTGTGTGTGCGAACCAGTCGTCGACGACACACGAGGTGATTCAGAAGGGTGGGCTCTTCACTGTGAACATTCTCGCTGCCCATCAGGCGGAGGTTTCGAATCTTTTTGCCTCCACCGAGCACGAAGACACACGGCTCGAAACGGTTGCTTGGTCGGAGGGCGTGACGGGTGCGCCGCTGATCGATGAGGCTCTCGCGTGTCTCGAGTGCAGCGTGCAGAGCGCACACGAGGAAGGCAGTCATACGATCTACGTCGGGCTCGTGGAAGCCGCGCACACCAACGACGCGAAACCACTGCTCTACTACGGTGGGGGGTACCGCGCGCTCCACTGCGACGACTGACCTAGTCGCCCATGAACCTTCGCCACAGGACTTCGAGTGAGGTGTTGACCATTCCGCTTTTCGTTGGGTTGTGTGGGGTGAAGTTGATCATTCGAACGTATGCAATGCGGGCATCGGGGCCATGCCCGTCGACATCTAGGACGTTTACGCACCCGGAGTCCTGTTCGAAACGACGATAGGCTTCGGGGCCGGCGCCGAGAGCGTGGGCAAGCAGGGTCCTGTTGACCACGCCGTGACAGGCGATGAGGGCGCAGCGCCAGTCCGCGCGCTCAATCAGCGCCTGCAACGCGGCGGTCGCACGCTCACGGACCGCGGCGAAAGTCTCCCCAGTGAGAAACTGAGCGCCCGGTTCCTCGGCGTCCTGGAACGCGCCGAGGACGAGAGCCTCCATTTCCTCGGCAGTTTGGATGTCTTCGAAGTTCCCAGATTTGGCTTCGGACAGCCCCGCGATCACCTCGATCGGCAGGTCTCGATCGCCCAGTGCGAGCTCCGCGGTTTGTCGGGTCCGGCGGAGACCCGAGCTGATCGCCAGATCGATAGGGACTCCTTCGAAATACCGGCCGAGTGCTTTGGCTTCCTCGACGCCGCGGTCGCTCAGCAAGGGATCGTCGCTCGCGTCCCCATCGCCCGACCCCATGTACGCGGCGTCTCCATGTCGGAGCAGATAAATTCTTCGTCGTGGACCCATCGCCGGGCGAGTCTAGCAGTGGGTGTGCTCGGACGCTTCGTGCTAGTTTCGCGGCATGAAGCAAATCGTTTCTATCGCCATTCTTCTGATCACGATTTCCCTCGTCGGGTGCACCAAGAAGCAGGAAGCACCCGTGGAAGAGGTGACGATCGCCGAAGAGAAAGTCGTCGTCGCTGTCGAGCCCTTGAAGCCGCTGCCAAGGGTGGGCGAACTCGACATGGCCAGAGTCACCCTCGGACGGAAACTCTTCCACGACACCCTTCTGTCGGGAGACGGCACCTTGTCTTGCGCGACGTGCCACACGCTCGATCACGGTGGCGCGGAGCCCCGCAAGACGTCGACGGGTATCAAAGGTCAGATCGGCCCGATCAACTCGCCCACAGTGCTCAACTCGAGCCACAACATTGCTCAGTTTTGGGACGGCCGGGCCAAGGACCTTCGGGAGCAAGCGGAGGGGCCGGTCGCCAATCCAATCGAGATGGGGGCCACCTGGGAAGGTGTCGTCAAACGACTCAACGGGAACGAAGAGTACGTCGCGGAGTTCGCGGCTCTGTACGAGGACGGCATCTCGAAGAGCAACGTCACGGATGCAATCGCCGTCTACGAGGAGGCCCTGATCACGCCTTCACGATTCGACAAGTTCCTCGAAGGTGACGCGAATGCGATCACCGAAGCCGAGAAAAAGGGGTACGAAACGTTCAAAGCAGTCGGCTGCACGGCGTGCCACAACGGCGTGCTCGTCGGCGGCGGAATGTACCAGAAGATGGGCCTCGTGAAAGACTACTTCAAAGACCGCGGCACTGAGGTCACCGAAGCCGATCTCGGCCGTTTCAACGTCAGCAAGAACGCCGCGGAGAAGCACTTCTTCAAAGTCCCCACTCTGCGAAACGTAGAACTGACGGCCCCCTATCTCCACGACGGCTCGCGCGAGACGCTTGAGGAGACCGTGCGCATCATGGGCAAGTACCAACTAGGCACCGACCTCTCGGAGGACCAGGTCAACAACATCGTCGCTTTTCTCAAGAGCCTGACGGGCGAACTCCCCCCCTACGCCCGCATGCCCGGTTCCTAACCCCTCCGAAAAGAGGAAAAGGGGACAGTCCCCTTTAGGAGAGGGTTAACCCTTCATTAAAGGGGACTGTCCCCTTTCGGGTTGGGTTTAGGAGACGACTTGGAGTTGGTGGGTGTCGGGTTCGGTGCGTGGGGGTGGGGGCTTGATGTATTCGAAGCTGGTTGGGATGTCGGGGCCCTCTTCGGCTTTGGGGACGGCGCTCGACATGAGTTGTTGCCAGGCTTCTTTCGGAGCCGGCAGTTTTTCCCGGGCTTCTGTGTAGATCAGTCGGCCGAGCGAAGGGAGGTACGGCGCCATCTTGCCGAACGTCTCTCGTGCGACGACGAGGTCTTTCATGACGAATGTCTTAGCCCGCCCCGCCACACGATCCGCGTGCACTTTGGCCCTTCCGAGGCGGCCCTTCCCGATGAAGGGACCTACTTGGTGGATCACGTCGGCACTGGTGCCCGCCATTGCGTGCGGAGCCTTGTAGAAGGTGTGCGCATAGCGAGAGCCTTTGAGGTATTCCCGCACTTGATCCTCGGTCACCCCGTATTTGTCGAGCGCCTCCTGATGCTCCTTGCGCGCTCTCTCACGCGCTTTGAACATGTACATCTGGACGCGCGACTGGAAGTTGACCGCACCGTCGCCACTCGTCTCGACGGGACAGAAGATCGCATCGGGGTGCAACTCTGTAATCACGGTTTGAATGCCGTCGGACACACCTGAACTCGGCATGCAGCCGAACGGCTTCACGCTGAGCGTCATGGTTGCCTTTTGCTTGGCCACGTTGAGGACCAACTTGGCGACCTCCATGTGGCCTTCCCCGCCGCGAAGCTCATTGTTGTAGAAGCTGTGCCCAACCTTGGCGATCTCATCCATGTCGGGCAACGAGTGCCCCTTGAGCCCCGCCGCCGCGCAGAAGGTCGCGAATGTTGCACGAAGCGCGAGCTCGCCGAGCCAAACCCCGGCCATCTTGTAGCCGACATCCGAACCCTCGAGGCCGTAGTACGACTTGTCTTCGGAGCGAAGTGTCATGCGGCGCTCGGTGTCGTGTCGCATCTCCCATAGAGTGTAGAGCAGCCAGTTTACGAGGGTCTGAATGTCGTTCTCGCCACCTTCTTGCTCGATGAAGCGTTGAAGGTGGTAGTTGCCATCACCCTCGGTGGTCATCGCCCAGAACTCACCGATGATCGCCACCTTGGGCTTCGGCCGTAGTCGGTCCACTTCGACTGCTGCGAGGTACTTTCGGCCACGCCACAACGCTTTCAAGACGCTGCCGTTGCTTTCGAG
>JBATTM010000328.1:0-2446 GCA_049670545.1 Polyangiales bacterium | reverse complement strand
CGCGGATCGCTTGCTGGATCGTTGCCTCACCGACCTCCGCGGCGCCCCAGATTTCGAGCGCGAGTTCGTGCTTTGGCACGATCCGGTTGCGATTCGCGGCGAGATATCGGAGCAATCGGGCGGGTAGAGCGGCGACCTCAACGGTCTGTCCATCACGCCGCAGTTCCCCGCTGCGCAGATCGAGCGTGAACGAACCGAACGAAATCGGAAGCTCGCCGGGGCGGCTGCGAGGTTTCCGAGGGGAGGGTGTCATACTCGCGAGACTCTACGTAATTCGGCAAGGGTTGAGAGGCACGGATCGGCAAACCGTCCTGCCAGGGCTCGATCGTTCGTCCGGGCTCGATAGGTTTCGCGACGCTGACCCTTCAAATGTGTCGCAAGAAACGAAACGGCAGGAAGATTCATGGCCCGTTCGCACTGAGAGTGCGGCATCCTTGAGCGCAGCCGATCCTGGTGTCGTGGATAAGCATCATAGGGTCATGGCGTCTGCGAGCCGCGACATAGGTCCCCGAGAACAGGAAGGTTGGTGCCTCCCGGCATCGTTGGACATCCTCGAGTTGTGGATTCAACAACACCCAACGAGAGGAGGCACCGATGGAACGGTACATCGGGATGGACGTGCACGCCGCGAGCTGCACGCTGGCAGTGATTTCAGAGAAGGGCCGGAAGCTGAAGGATTTCCCGGTCGAGACGAACGGTCAGGCGCTAGTCGAAGCGATTCGCATGATCCCCGGGCACAAGCATTTGGTTTTCGAAGAAGGGCTGCAGAGTGCTTGGCTCTACGAGACGTTGAGCCCGCATGTCGACGAACTGGTCGTGGCTGGCATTACGCAGAGCAGAGGCCCGAAGAGCGACAAGCGCGATGCCTATGGCTTGGCAGAGAAGCTCCGCGTCGGCAATCTCGAGAAGCACGTGTTCAAGGCACCGAGACAGTTCACGCGACTGCGCGAACACTCTCGTATTCACATGACGTTAGTCGGAGACGTCATTCGAGCACAGGCGCGGATCAAGAGTATCTACCGCTCACGAGGCGTATTGGTTGCGGGCGTGGATGTCTACAGTCCACGTCGTCGCGAGGAGTGGTTCGACCAACTCCCTTCAACGACGCGAACGAGAGCGACTCGACTCTACGATCAACTCGACTTTCTGCTGGATCAGAAGAAGCAGGCGGAGGCCGATCTACTTCGAGAGGCCAAGAAGCACCCGATCGTCTCGACCTTGGAGACCGCCCCGGGTTTCGGACCGATCCGTGCAGCCCGACTCGTCCCGATCGTGATCACGCCGCATCGCTTTCGCACGAAGCGACAGTTCTGGAGCTACTGCGGACTGGGCCTCGTGACGCGTTCGAGTTCCGACTGGGTCCAGACGACCGACGGAGCCTGGATCAAGTCGCGCGTTCCGATGACGCGAGGCCTCTCGCGTCATCACAATCACTTTTTGAAGAGCATCTTCAAAGGCGCTGCGACGACGGTCATCACGCAACGCAACAAAGACCCCATTCATGCCCGCTACGAGCGGCTTCTCGATGGCGGCACGAAGCCGACCCTCGCGAAGCTGAGCCTGGCGCGCATGATCGCCGCAACTGTGTTGCGGATGTGGAAGAACGAGGAGAAGTACGACCCCGGACGAGCCGGGCTGCCAACCCAGACACGCAAAGGCTAGGCGAAGGCTCGATCGGGAGAGTTGATGAGAAAGCAGTCACTGAAGTACGCATCCGCGAAGAGAGTTCGCAAGCCACGCTATGCGTGGCCGCGGAGGTGAGCATCCATGTTTTTCCTGGCCAACGACACACCATCGAAAGGTCCCACGGATAAGCTATGCCCCTCCGAAGAACCAAAAGAAGCGATGGCCAACTAAGGCCCAGATGGAAGGATGGTTCCCACGCGAACGTGGAGAACACAGACGCCGAACATTCGCGATGTGATGGACTTGCTTTCGAACCAAACCCTACCAACGAGCCGCTCGAAAAAGTTCAGTCGCTGCTCGACATGAACCACGAGCTCAACGTCTCGACTCGAGACCGTCCAGCCAGAACGGGAGCAGACGCCCGGATCGAAGAATCCGGGGCGAACGGGGAAGTGCGCCTTGCGACCCAACCCTATGGACGGAAAAACAAGCCGCGTTTTCAGCTCGAAGTCCGATAAGCAACCGCTATGTCAAGTCGGGAAGCGAGGGGGAGGGGCCCCGTTCCTGGGCCGTTCGATTTGATTGCGAGTGAAGCGATCGATCGCGTCCGCGAGTCGGCCCGGCACGCGCGCTACAACCTTTACATCGTCGATCGGGACGACCGGCTGATCGGTGTGCTGAACATGCGGGAGCTCATGCTCGCGAAGCCGCGCGCGCGTATGGAGTCGATCATGCGTCGCGAGGTCATCCGCATCTCATCGGAAATGGACACGCCGGCGGTCCTGGGACATCCGGGCTGGCACGAGGTGCACGCAGTGCC
>JBATTM010000327.1:0-1517 GCA_049670545.1 Polyangiales bacterium | reverse complement strand
CGCTCAGCGGCCGGTCCGGCGGGCTCTTCGGCTTCTTGGCGCACCCCGGCTGCGCCTTCGCGTGGCGCCGGAAACCCGCCACCTCCGAGCGCTTCTTCCCACCGAAGCAGCTCCTGCGCGCTCGCGGCCAGCGATTCGAGCTCATCTTGGCGTTCCTGGGCCACCGCGGCCGAGTATAGGCCGCTTTCGTTGACTTGGCCGGGCCCCCATCGTTAAGCTCAAATCCAGGGGGTTTTAAGCATATGTCACGGGCTCGCGTTCTCGCCATCGGGGACACCCACATCGGAATGAAACGCACGCACAACGAGGACAGCTTCATGCTGGCCGACGAAGACAATTTGTACGTCGTTGCCGATGGCATGGGCGGTCACGCGTCGGGCGAAGTTGCGAGCAAGATGGCGATCGAAACCCTCCGCGATTTCTTCCGCTCCACGAGCGCCGACCCCGAAGCCACCTGGCCCTACAAGATGGACAAGTCGCGCGGCTACGAAGAGAACCGTTTGATTACGGGGATCAAGCTCGCAAACCTCCGCATCCATGAAGCCGCGCAAAAAGATCCCGACATGCACAGCATGGGAACGACGGTTGCCGGCATCCTCGTCGTCGAGGACGGCGTTCTGATCGGCCACGTCGGCGACAGCCGCGTCTACCGCATCCGCGAAGGCAAGATGGAGCAACTCACCAGCGACCACTCGCTCCTCAACGACTACATCAAGATGAAGCGTCTCTCCGAAGAAGAGATCGAGAACTTCCCCCTCAAGAACGTCATCGTCCGCGCCCTCGGCATGAAGTCCACCGTCAAGGTCGACACCCTCCTCGACCGCCCCGAGATCGGCGACGTCTACGTCATCTGCAGCGACGGCCTCTGCGGCCCCGTCACCGACGATGGCATCCACCGCATCGTGCAAACGCGACCGGATTTGCAGACTGCCGCGAATCGGTTGATCGAAGAGGCGAACAACAACGGCGGTCCGGACAACATTACCGTCGTCTTGGCGAAGGTGATGGGGCTGGCCTGACGCCGGCTCTCGCGAACCGCGAGGTGCCGAACCCTGAAGCCTGCGCACGCGACCGCCTGCGGGGACAGCAATAACCTCTACGGGTGCGGATCTCGGCCCGGCGGGCCGAGATCCGTAGGACTCCGATCGGGACGTTGGCAAGGCGCGAGTCCGCCGACGGAGTGAGGGCGAACCGTCGGGCGCCGGATCATCGCCAAGATAGTCGCGCGGCCGAGCAGGTCCGTATTGATCTGGACGGCGGGCGACTACACGGGCGGCCCCGAAGTGTTGCACGACGCCCCGGAACCAAAGATAGTACCCGCGATGCGGATGGCGGTGATGATGGCGGCGCTGTGGCTCTGCGCGGCGGCGACCGTGCGGGCGCAGTCCGCTGACTGGATCGTGTTGCCGACCACCACCGAGGAGAACGCTCCGTGGATGGGGCCGACGGCGGGCAACGTCGGTCGGGCGCTCCGTCGTCAAGGGGTCGGGGTGTGGTCTTCGGGGGGCGCTGTGGCC
>JBATTM010000326.1:0-1697 GCA_049670545.1 Polyangiales bacterium | reverse complement strand
TCCGCCCAGCGCGGCGGGCGCACCGTCGGAGGAACGACGTGTTCCGAATCGGGAAGGCCAGGGCATGAACCGTTCCAAAAAGACGCATCGGCAGGAAGGCTGGGGATTGTGATCGATATCGTGGCCGTCGCCCTACTCTTCCTCGCACTGATCTCTCCGTACGTGCTGTACCCACTGCTCGTTCGCTACGGCATCCGGCCACGAACGTCGAAGTCGGAAGCCTCCACGCCGACCTTCCCCCGGGTCAGCGTGTTGATCCCCGCACACAACGAGGCTGCCCGCCTCGACCTCAAGATCCAAAACACGTTGGCGTTGAAGGTTCCGAAAGGCCGCCTCGAGATTCTCGTGGCATCCGATGGATCCGAAGACCGGACGGCGGACGTCGCCCGCGCCTACGAAGACGCGGGAGTTCGCGTCTTCGAGCTCGAGCAACGGGGCGGCAAGCTCGCGGCTCTCCAACATCTGCTCTCACACGCAAGCGGCGAGCTCGTTCTGTTCACCGATGTGGGGGCGACGCTGCCAGAAGGCTTGGTCTCGGAGCTCGTGCCCGAGTTCGGCGACCCCGAGGTCGCGGTGGCCATGCCTCGGTACGCGTTGACCGGCGAGAGCGGAACCGCCAAGGCCGAGGGCGCCTACTGGGATCGTGAGACCCGTCTGAAGGAGCTCGAGGCGGAGCGGGACATGCTCCTCGGCGCGCACGGCGCGTGCTACCTCATGCGCCGTGACGCGATCCGCGCGATTCCAGAAGACACCATTCACGACGACTTTCTCTGGCCACTTCTCGCTCGGGCGGCCGGCGGGCGCGTGGCATATCGGTGCGACATCGCGGTCGTCGATGAGCCTCCGGCGCGCCTCTCCACGATCTTCGAGCGGACGGCGCGCATGGCGCATGGGAACGTTCAGATCCTCTGGCGGAATCGCGAGCTGCTCAGCCCGCGCCGTGGACGGCTCGCGGTGAGCCTCATCGGCCACAAGCTCTTCAAGACCCTTGGGCCGCTCTGGATCTTGGGATTGGTGGGCTGGGTCAACCTGCGTGCGTTGCACGTGCCGCTCCTGGCTCCGCTCGCGATCTTGGGGGATTCGCTCTTGGTCCTGCTCGTCGCCGCCACCGCGTGGCGTGCGACGGGGCGTCGGCTACCGACTTTTCTCGGCGTCGGCGTCCACGCATTGGTGGCGCAGGTCGCGTGCGCGGTGGGGATTCTCCGGCTTCCGCTTCGATCGAACGGCACGCGTTGGCGCCGGCCACCCGAACACGACGTGTTGGCGCTGCACGCCCCGGCGACTCCTCCTCGATCGGTCCGAATCGCGAAACGGTCGTTCGACATCGTCGTCGGGTCTCTGTGCGTCTTGGTCGCGCTTCCATTGATCCCCTTCATCGCACTGGCAATCGTCTTGGACTCTTCGGGGCCGATCCTGTACCGCCAGGAGAGAGTCGCGACGGACTTGATGGGCCGGCCGTATCAGTTCCTGCTCTGGAAGTTTCGAACGATGCGCGTGGACGCCGAAGCGGACGGGACGCCGGTCTGGGCCGTCGAGAAAGACCCACGCATCACGGCGGTCGGCGCGTTTCTCCGAAAGACACGGCTCGACGAACTGCCCCAACTCTTTCAGGTGCTCTGGGGCCAGATGACACTGGTCGGCCCCCGACCTGAGCGACCGTCGATTTCCGATCACCTGTCGTTCCAACTGCCTGGTTA
>JBATTM010000325.1:0-3372 GCA_049670545.1 Polyangiales bacterium | reverse complement strand
GAGCCGGAGTCGCATGGCTGTGGGGTCGTGGTCGCAGGCATCTAACCGAGGGCGAAGGGGCGGACGCAATCCAATGGATGCGGAGACGCCGACCGCTCTATGTGCGAGCCGAGCGTGATCTCGTGTTCGGTTCGCTCCAGCGGGCTGCGATCGGGTTCAATCTGGGCGTGCTCGTGGCGTTTCTAGTCACAGTGACCTTCACCGACCTCGCCTTCGGGTGGAGCACCACCCGGCGCCTCGGAGTCGACGAGCTCTACCGCGCGTGCAGTCTGTTGGCGGCGCCGTGGGCCCCATGGTGGGAAGAAGCGACCGTCAGCAGGGAGTTGGTGCACCTGACCCAGTATTCGCGATTGGAAGGCGCCTATCTCCAACGAGCGATCGCAGGTCAGTCGCCGGATCCTTTCGTCTACGGCCAGTGGTGGCGCTTCTTGGTCGTCAGCATCGTCGCCTACGGCCTCGTGCCCCGTGTCCTGCTACTCGCGGTTGGCGTTTGGTGGGCGCGTCGTACTTTCCTCGCGCTTCCACCCAGAACTCCCGAGGTCGAGCGCTTGCTCGTCCGGCTGACGGGACAATCGGTGCTGCGTCGGCACCGGGACGACCCGGGGAACGTTCTGGCGCTCGGGGAAGGGTATGCAGCCGTTCGGCAAGCGCCGCGTCATTTCGACCAGCCGAACGCGTTGTGTACACGATGGCGAGACGCCGATGTCGCGCCGCCCCACCTCGAGGCTTTTCTTCTGCAACGATACGGCATCGGCATCGAGGGAGAGGTCGGGAACGCCGGGGGCCACGACTATCAGGCCGACGAAAAGTTTCTGTCCCGCGTCTCAGATACCGAGTCGCCGGTATTCGTGATCGCAGAGCCCTGGGCAACCCCCGATCGAGCCTTGCGAAGATTCGTCGCACAACTTCGCGAGACCGCCGGGGCGGAGAGAGCTGTAATTGTGGTTCTTACCGAGAGCGACCAAACCGACGGTCTTGCAATCTGGTCGGGCTACCTTTCGGAGATGGCCGATCCCCACCTCGCGCTCGATCGTACGCCCATGAATGAGTCGGGGCGCCAGTCATGAGCAAGACCAAAGACGTCCCCATTCCGACGTTCGCAGTCGTCGGTCGCGTCAACAAGGGGAAGTCGAGCGTCATTGCGAGTCTCATCGAAAGCGACGCGATCAAGATCTCCCCTCGCCCCGGCACCACCACGGAGTGCGTCCGCTATGAGGTCGAGCAGGACGGTCGGGTTCTCTTCTCCGTGGTCGACACCCCCGGTTTCGAGGATGCTCCCCGTGCCCTCCACTGGCTCCAGCAGCGCGGGACGAGCGCCGCCAATCGTGTTGAACAGGTGGAGGCCTTCGTCGATGAATTCGCTGGGACCGACGACTTCATTCAAGAGCGCGAGCTTCTCGAACCAATCCTCGACGGAGCCGCGATCTTGTACGTGGTCAATGGCGAGGAGCCCTATCGAGAGAACTACGAGGCCGAGATGGAGATTCTTCGTTTCACCGGGCGGCCTGCGATGGCACTCATCAACTGGAGTGAGGACAGCGCCCACATCGACGACTGGCGAAACGCCCTCAACCAGTACTTCAAGCTGGTGCGGGCCTTCGACGCCCATACGGTGTCGTGGAAGGAAAGGCGCCAGCTACTCCAGGCGTTCGCGGTACTGGAGCCTCGGTGGGAGCCGTCGATCGCGGAGGCGATTCGGGTGCTCGAGACGGAGCGAGAACGGCGTCTTCACGAAGTGGCTCACATCATCACAGACCTGCTGGTCGACAGCCTGAGTCTTCACATGGTGGTCGTCCTTCCACCAAAGACGGAGCTTCGCTTCGAACGCGAGAAACTCGAGACGCGCTACCACGACGCGCTACGAGACAAAGAGACCCAAGCGCTGCGAAAGATCGGCAGGGTCTACCTGCACAAGCTCGATCATTGGATGCCTGAGAACCCGTTCGTCTTCGAGTCTGGTGAGGATCTTTTCTCGGAAGAGACTTGGGAGGTCATGGGCCTCCCTCCGCGAACGCTTCTGACAGTGACGACGCTCACCGGCGCGGTCGCTGGTGGGTCGGTCGACGCGGCTGTCGGAATGGCGACGTTTCTGACCGGTTCGGTCCTTGGTGGCATCGGTGGTTTGGGAGTGGGCCTCTACCAATTGACGCAGCGGTTTGCGAGCGCGAGCAATCTCGGCGAGCAGGCCAAGACGCTGATCAAGTCGCCCCGCGAAGGGCAACGCATCCGCGTGGGGCCGCACCCCGCCGTAAACTTCCCGTTCGTCGTGCTCGGTCGTGCATTGGACCATTGTCGGCGAGTGCAAGCTTGGGCCCACGCGCGACAGGAGCTGCCGCCTCCCGAGGAGTCGCCCGGTGTGCTCCGCTCGATGAGCGCGGCGGAGAGCCGTAGGCTCGAGAACATCTTTCGCAAGATTCGGAAGAAGTACCGCGACGTTCCGCCTCACCTGCGGGTCGAGCTCCAGCAATCCGTGAGGGCGCTGCTCCAATAGGTCGCGGGCGCCGGCCGTCTGACGCACCACGTCAGCAGGAATCGGCAGCCCACGTTTGTCGTGTTCAAGACGGCGGAGGTCCGCTACAGGATTGGGAATGAACATGTCTAGCGCCGCCGGCCTCTTCTTCGCCTTGGCCCTCCTCTCCACCATCGCGTTCGTTCCGACGGGGGCTCGAGGAGACGGCTTCAAGCGCGGCCGGTATCAGGGAACGTTCGAGTACGTCGGCACCTCCCCGCAGGCCCGTCGAACCATCGATCGTGCGATCGAAGAGGTGACCGACGAGATGGGCTTCTTGAAGGATGGAATCGCCCAGGACCGCCTCGAGGACAAACTCACGACACTCCCGACGATTACCATCGAATTCGAAGGAACGATGGTTGCGGTGACGCTTCGAGGCTCGACGTATCAGAGCCGGATCGGCGGCGGCTGGGCTCCTGCGACCAACCCAGACGGGGACGAGGTGCAGATCCGCCACCGAATCAAGAACGGCAAACTCGTCGAGGAGATCCGGACCGACAAAGGTCGACGCATCAACGTCTTCGCCGCGAAGAGCGATACGCGGTTGGTCGTCACGACCATTGTGACTAGCCCGAAGCTTCCGTCGGACATCCGGTATGCGTTGATGTACCAGCGCAAGAAGTGAGTCGTCGCCAGACACGTCTGGCGTCGGGTCGGCCGTAGATGAGGGTGCCGGTCTCCCGCTTCCCCGTGCCCCTCAAAATGATGCGATCGTGGCACCGTTCGTGGTCGCGCAGGCCCCCGTGGTCCCGCACTCTGGGGCGTCATCCTTTCGCACGACCGCGAAGGTCACGCCGACGCCGATCCCGACTGCCACGATCGCCCCGATCATGATCCAGAATCCGGGGCGCTTCACGAAT
>JBATTM010000324.1:0-9401 GCA_049670545.1 Polyangiales bacterium | reverse complement strand
GGAGGGGGGGAGAACACGACCGGGCGAGGGCGCCAGTGGGTTTATGAGGGGGGGTCCACCGGCAATAATTTTTTGTTTTTTGTTCGGGGAGGAAGCTCCGTCCCCATGGATTAAAAACTAGACACCCACAACGGAACCGTCAATGGCATGTACGCCTATGAGGTGAATTTTACCGTGGATTAGCTCACAGTTCTGTTCGAAACCACGCGCTGCATGGCGATGCCGAAGGTGGCGCCGATGGTGTCGGCGATCAGATCGGCGACTTCGGCGGAGCGGCCCGGTACGAACGCTTGATGGATCTCGTCGGACAGGCCCCACAACACAGTGACGAACAGCGCGAAGACCGCGGTGCGCCACCAAGGTCGCGTCAACCAGGTTCGCGATGCAGCGGCCGCGCACAACCAACCAAGCACGGCGTACTCGACGAAATGAATGCCCTTGTCGCGCATCGGAAAATGGCGAACGGAGGGCACGTTCACGGCAATCGAAGACAGGGCGAAGATCAGCGCCATGTAAAGGGCTGCGTAACGCCATTCACGAAGGCGCCGCCAGGCGAGGCTCCCGTTCAGCCCGCGCCTCCCGCATCGACGACGGGCAGCTTGGCCCGCCGTGTGGGCTCCGGTGCGGCTTCAGCGCCCGGCATGAATGCGGAGAGGCTGTGACGGAATGGCGCGTCGATCGTGACCGAGACGACGTCGCCAGTCGGGTCGTGCCCGGCAGGCGCGAGTAGATGCACGATCTCGTTTCGCTCGGTGCGTCCAGCGAAGCGCCCCGAGTCGCCCGGTGACGGGCCCTCGACCAGGACTTGCTGCACGGTGCCCACCAACGACTCCAAGTGTGCGCGCTGTTGGATCTCGACCTGCGCGAAGAGACGCGCGAGCCGTTCGTCCTTCACGGGCTCGGACACGGACTCCCCGAGTTGCAGCGCTGGGGTGTAGGGCCTCGGCGAGTACTTGAACGCGAACGCCGCCACGAACCCTACCTCACGCACGAGGTCGAGCGTGCGTTCGAAATCGCGTTCGGTCTCCCCGGGGAAACCGACGATGAAGTCGGTGGAGAGTGTGAGCCCGGGCCGCGCCGCTTGGAGCGCTCGGGCACGCTCGATGTACTCGGCCGCTGTGTATCGCCGCGCCATCTTGCGCAACAGTCGATCGGAGCCCGATTGTACCGGCAGATGGACGTGGGTGGGCAACACGTCGAGCTCCGCGTGCGCGGCCACCAGTTCCGCGGTGACGTGCCGCGGATGGGGCGACGTGTAGCGCAGCCGCTGAAGGTCGGGGATCTCACGGGAGATGCGATGCAGCAGGGACGCGAACTGCGATGTGGACGCTGCGAGCTTCGAGCGGGGCTTGGTCAGCGCCTCGACGCCGGGCTCATGCCACGAATTGACCGTCTGCCCGAGAAGGGTGATCTCACGCACCCCCCCCTCGACGAGGTCGGCGATTTCGCCGACGATCTCATCGCCGGGCCGATATCGCTCGGATCCACGGGTATAAGGAACGATACAAAACGTGCATCGCTCGTCGCATCCTTTCATGACCGTGACGTACGCGGTCACCTCTCGGCGATCTGCCAGAGGCTTGGCTCGCAAGAACTGCGGGTCATCCATGTCGAAAACCGTTCGCGTTCGCGGCGGGGCCCCCTGCTCGACCCCCCGGATGAGCTCAGGCAGCTCCGGGATGTTGTCCGGGCCGAGAACGATGTCCACGAACGGCACTTTCCGAAGCAGCCGGTCGCCCTCTTGCTGCGCCACACAACCGGCCACGGCGACTATGGTCGAGGGGTTTGCCTCCTTGAAAGGGCGAAAAGTGCCGAGCAGGCTCATCAGTTTGTGCTCGGCCTTCTCCCGCACGCTACACGTGTTGACCACGAGCAAATCCGCCAAAGAAGGCTCGGTCACCTCCTGATATCCGTTCGCTCGCAGCACCTCCTCGATTCGACGTGAATCGTGGACGTTCATCTGGCAGCCGAAGGTCTGGACGAAGTACTGCTTCATGAGGGGGCGGCGGTAGCTTTAGCAGCCGCTGCCACAACCGCCAAACGACCGAAATTACGTTGATTGCTAGCCGAATTGGGGCCCAGCGCGCTACAAGCCCTAGGTACATGATTCGTCGGCGATGCATCTGCGTCCTGCTCGTTCTGGCGGGCGGCTGCAAGACGATCCCAGAGGACAGCTACGGTATCAACAAGGTCCGTTTCGAGGGGATGGAAGACCTCGATCCCGCTTCCCTCCAGGCGTGCCTGGCGACTCATCCACGTGAGCGCGTGACGATTTCCCTCGGGACCAGCTCCGACCCTGCCTGTGGCGTCCCTCCCTTCGACGGGCGACGCGTGTCGTTCGACCTCTGGCGCAAGCTCCGCAAAGGCTGGCCAACACTCGATTCGGCAGTGTTCGAGCGGGATGTCGATCGTATCGAGCGGTGGTACCAGGCGCGAGGCTACTACGACGCCGCCGTCGTCAGCACCACGTTTGATCCACCGGCCGCCGCGACGGACGATCGAATCCCAGAGACCGACGACGGCCTGACGCCGTGCGAGCGGGTGGGGGAAGACGAAGGCTGCGAACTCGAGATCGACATCGAGGTCGAGGAAGGTCTCCCCGTGCTCGTGCGTTCGATCGACGTGCGGGGCTATGAAGAGTGGAGCGTCGACAAGCGTAGCAACGTCGATGACGCAATCGCGCTGTCGATCGGAAAGCCTTTCGACGAAGCGCTCTACGAGCGAAGCAAACGTGAAATTCGACGGGAGCTGCGCGAGGCGAGCTACGCGTGCGGCGGGGCAGCCGGTCGCGTCGAAATCGACCGTGAATCGCGCGAAGCGTTCGTCGAGTTCTACGTGAGGGCGGGCCCGCCTTGCACCATCGGTAACATCGTCGTCACGGGAAACCAAGACCTCCCGGCCAAGACGATTCTCGCGGTCGCCAACCTCAAGCGTGGCGAGCCGTACAGCCTCCTCAAGCTCGCCGATGCACAGCGCGCCGTGTATGCACTCGGCGCCCTCGCCTCAGTCAACGTGATCGACACGCCGCGCGTCGACGAGCAAAACCGATGCACCGGAATTGTCGACATCAACATCGACGTCGAACCAGGTCGTCAGATCCGGTGGGGCATTGGTGCCGGGGTCCAGAGCGGCACCATCTCGACGCTCACGCTCGAGCAGGACACGCGTGTCTCCGACGTCCACCTTCTGGGGCGCTTCGAGCACCGCAACTTCATCGACGGGTTCCGTAGGCTCACCATCGAAGACCGCCCCAAGATCGTCGCCACCGACCCTTTCTTCCGATTCGGCCAGGGCTTCATCCTCGGCAACGAGGTCCGCATCGGGTACCTGCGCCCAGCCTTCATCGAGGCGCGCACGACAGCCGCCCTCCGCTTTCGCCACGACTGGGGGCCTGACCCCTACGAGCTCTTTCGCCGGCACGATCTCCAGATGTCGGGCCAACTGTCGCGTCCGTTTCTCGACGGGCGGCTGCTGCTCTCGGGCGGCCTCAACTACGACGCCTATCTCGTCGTCGACAACGACCCCCGATTCCCGACGAGTTATCAGGTCGTCTTCTTCGACGAGCGTCTCGTCGTCGACCTTCGCGACGACTCGCGAAGCCCGCGATCCGGCTTCTTCTTTCAGATCGGAAGCCAACAATCGCCCGCGGCCATCCGCCGGTCTTGGCAGTACATCCGCGTGACCCCGGAAGTGCGCGGCTACGTACCGCTTCCACTTGCGTCGACGCTTGCGTTCCGGTTCGGCGTCGGAGCGATGTTCCTCTACCGGCGCGACCGGGGCCGCCTGGATCTGGTTGGACAACAGCTCGGCCCGCAGTCGTACCGCTTGCGTTCAGGTGGCCCGACCAGCCACCGCGGTTTCTTTGGTGGTTTCCTCGGCGACCCGGGCAGTATCGATTCGCTCACACGGGAAGGCTCGGATGCGCGAAACGACGGTGGTCTCCGCCGTTGGGAAGCAAGCGTCGAGTGGCGCCTACCGGTGACCCAGCGCTTTGCCACCGCGATGGTCATGGACTTCGGGGATGTAAACCGCGGCGCCCAGTATCGCTTCAACTTCATCCGCGCTGCGGCCGGATTCGGGTTTCGCTACCAAACGCCGGTCGGGCCGGTCCGCCTCGACTTTGGATTCTTGATCCCAAAGTGGCAGGTCGTCGGCGAGCCCCCTCCCCCGAACGCGTTCAACATCTTCCGATTCATTCGCGGTGGCATCCCGGGCGCCGTGCAGTTCACGATCGGCGAGGCGTTTTAGTGCGCTGGATCTACCGGCTGATCAGTTGGTTCCTCGGCTGGCCCGCGCTTGCGTTGTTCTCGATCATCGCAAGTGTGTTGTTCCACCTGGACACCGGCCTCGGCCACCGAATCGGCCGCGATGTCTTGAACGACTTCGTCAGCGAGACCATGGATGGCCGCTTGCAAGCGGGCTACATCACCCAACTGCGCCTCTGGCGCACCGTCGTGAAAGACACGTTCGTGTACGACCCCGACGGAAGGCCGATCATCTACGGCGAGACTGTCGAACTCGGGATCGACCCCATCGCGGGGCTCCGGGGCAAGCTGCGATTCTACTATGCAGATCTGGTCACGGGCTGGGTGCGCTTGATCGACAACGGCCAGGGCGAACCGACGTTCCTCGACGCGTTCCAGCCTGCCGACTAGAGCCCTACCGTCGGCGAGCCCTTCCACGCGATCGTCGACGACATGGACATCACCAATGTCGAGGTGTTTGGCGAGATCCTCGGCCTCGAGGACCTCCGGGTTCTCGATCTGCATGCGCGCGGTCGAATGGAGTTCTACTACGTCACCGAGATCGAGATCTGGTCTGGCGAAGGCCGCGTCGTGAGCCCCTTCCCATTCGAGGGGCAGATCAACAACGTGGTCGGCACGGTCTACGACGACACGCGCGGCACACAGGTGCTCGCGGAGCTGAGTCGCGGCAGCGAATCGATGTCGGCCGAAGTCGTCTACCGCCCGCCCGCAGGCAAGACGTACGACGACCCGTTCGACTTGGACCTCTACATCCGTGTCGACCCAGTCGAAGCGTACACACTCCGCGACGTCGGGTTCGAGTGGGCGGAATCGCTTCGCGGCTCGGCGAACGGGTGGGTCCGGCTGCGGGGCTCAGAGGGAAACTATCGCCTTCAAGCCGATGTGAACACCGACGGAGGGCGCGCGCGGATCAAAGGCACGATCCCCGAACGCGGTGTGACCTCCATCGAGATCGCCTCGAACAGCGTGCGGCTCGAGAAGGTCATCAACGGCGCCCCCGACGTCGACGCCAACGGGGCCATCAAGTTCTTCGTCGATGACGCGAAGCCCGATCGAATAGGCGTTGAAATCGACACCAAGGGATTTCGGTACGAAGACTTTCAGATTCCTGCGTTCGTCGCCAAGGCCCAGACGCGCCCCGACGGCATCGACGTCGAGTCTCTCGAGACTCGCTACGCCGGAGGCCAACTCTTCTTGGATGGCAACGTCGAGTACACGGGCGTGTACTTCATCCACGCGAGAGGCTCGATTCCCGACGTCAGCGCCGACCCGAATTTCGTGGAATACGCCCCAGGGATCCGGGGTGCGGCGAGCTTCGATCTCAACATCCGGACGACGATGGCCGGGGATTTCTCGACCAATGGATGGGTGAGCTTCAACGACTTCGACTACGGCGCGTTCGATGCCCAATCGCTCCGGCTCCAAGGGCGGGTCTCGGGCGACCCGTCGCGGCCCAACGTCGACATCAAGCTCGACGGATCGGAGATTCGGGTCGCCGGGTATCCAATCGGAGATGGGGAGGCGGTCGTCCGCGGGGGGCCCAACCAATACGCTGCCGATGGGTCGTTCGCGGCCGAAGGCGACCGACGCGCCGAGTTCCAGGCCCGGGTCGAGGCTTCCGACGGAACGTACCGGCTCGATGTCGACACCATCGAACTCGCGGTCGGCGATCTCTCCTGGCGCGGGTCCGTCAACAACATGGTGCTCGACCCCCTCGACGGGGTCTCGTTCGACCGGGTATTGATCGGCAAGGGAAACCAACGCCTCGAGGCCAAAGGGCAGTGGCAGTTTCGGGGTCCGGACGACATCCGCGCAGACCTCCAAAACTTCGACCTCGGAGTGCTGAAGATTCTGTACCCCGACAGCGCCCCTGACTTCACGGGTCGAGTCGACCTTCACTTCGAGTTTCAGGGGGACCTCGACCATCAACCCACCATCATCGCGGAAGGCACGCTGACCGACGCCAACCTCTGGGACATCTCGCCGGTCAACGCCGCGTACCTGATCCACTACGACTCCAGCCGGGTCGACGCCGATGCGCAAGTCGACTTGGGCGGGCGAGGCAACTTCACCTTGAGCACTTCCGGGCTGGTCGACCCAGAGGCCGAGAATGTCCGAACCGCGCTTCGCCAGGGTGTCTACGAGATGACCCTCAGCACGGGCTCGATGGACCTCACCTTACTCGAGCTCGTGCTCGAAGACGACATGCCCGACATCACCGGGTTCGCCAACGCGAGCATTCGGCTGTCCGGCTCGTTCGACGCGCCTTCATTCGAAGGCACCCTCGAAGTGCCCGAGCTTCGGGTCAGGAACTGGGACGACATCGCGTTCAAGTCCGCGTTCCGCTACGAATACGGCGCGTTGCTCGCGCAGATCAGTTTCGCGGACGAAGGTGGCCCCCTATTCGACAGCGAGGGGAGCTTGCTGGTCGACTTGGTGAACCTCGTCGAGAATCCAAGCCAAACCATCGAAACCCTCGAGACGTCACCATGGCGTCTCTCCATGCGCGTGCCCCCCCGCACACTCGCGGACCTCCCGGACGTCTTCGGGCGGAAACTCGTTCCCGACCCCGATCGCCTGAGGCTCGCGGGAAGCCTCACACTCGCGGGCGGCGCATTCGAAACGCGTGGCGATTTCTACGCTAGCTTCGACTGGCGCTCCGACTCCGCCGAGGGTCTGTGCGGCGGAGAGGCCGACCCGCGCCTCACCATGCGCGCGACGCTCGAAAGCGATGTCACCACGCTCTCCATGGACGGAACGGTCGCGACCTCGCAGGTACTCCGCGTCGACGCTTCCGCCGCGACTCCGCTCGGCGAGTGGCTTCGAGCGGCCACGGTTCCCAAACTACCTGTCACACAGATCAGCGCCGATCTCTACAACGCGCCTACCGAAGACATCCCCTACGTGTGCCGCTTCGCCGCGGGCGACCTTCAAGGGCGGCTTCGCGCCACCAATCTGTTCGGTGACTCCCCCAGCCTTTCACTTTCGCTTTCCTCGAAGGAGCTTCGCGCACGTCGGCTCGAGCCCGGGCGCCGTGGTGTGCTCGTCAACACCATCCTCGAGACGCCACCCGCCAAGAACGAGATCACCGCGGAGCTCAAGGAGGGCGTCGCGAAGTTGAACGCATCGATGGACTGGTGGAACGGGGGTGGGACGAGAATCCGGGCAGAAGCACCGATCGTGTGGGACCAAAGCCACATGGTGCCTGAGCTCGGCAAGCGGGGACAGCTCAGTGGTCAGGCGGACTTCGACCGCATGCCGCTGCAGGCCGTGCTCGCGTGGATGGCGGGCGTCGTCAACGTGCAAGGGATTCTTCAAGGGAGCGTCAGCGCGAAAGGAACGGTCAAGAAGCCCAACTTCGTCGGCAGTGTCGAGCTCACCGAGGGCCGCGTCGACCTCCGGAACGTAGGACAAACCCTCGAAGACGTCACCGGGCGCGCGATCTTCGACGAAGACGGGATCGCACTCACCGATGTCACGGCGACTGACGCCAAGGGAACCGCCAAGGCCAACGGTAGACTAGTCCTCGACGGCCTCACCCCAGCGAAGCTCGACGTCAGCGTCGAGGCGAACCGATTTCCGCTCCGTGAAGAAGGCTCGATCATGGCGCGGCTCGACGGCGATGCGCGAATGCGGGCCAAGTTCGAGCCCGATGCGCTGGACGGCGAGGTGAAGCTTCGAGACCTCACGCTCGACATTCCGGAAAGCTCGGCGACCCCCCAGGACCTGGCGGCCCACCCCGAAGTGTTCTTCATCGGAGAGGACTACACCCCGCCCGTGCGGGAGAGCCCATACCGCGTGACCCTGTCGATCATCTCCGAGGGCGATGTCGTCATCCGCAGCAAGGACCAGGGCTTCTCCGTGCGAGCCAGCACCAACCTCGACACGACTCTCGAAGATGAGCTGCTCGTCAAAGGGAACGTGAACTTCCGGGGCGGCAACTTCCAAGTGTTCGGAAAACGCTTCGAGCTGCGTTCCGGGAGCATGGTATTCGACGGCGACTCGGACATGGACGCGAAAGTCGACATGGTGGCGCGCCACCAACTTCGAGGCAGCAACGATTCCGTCACGGTGACGGTGTCTGGGCGTCTGAGTAACCCGACCATCGAGTTCACCTCGACCGCCGTCACGACGAGCGAGGCACAGGTCATCGCTCTCTTGGTCACGGGCTCGACCCGCCAGCAGCGTGGGCTCTCCGCCACGACCGCCGCCGCGAATACCGAGACCACCAACTTCCTCTCGGGCGTCGCCGCCGGCCTCTTCAGCGCATCGCTCCAGTCTCAGTTCGGTGGCCTCGCACCCACTTTCGGGGTCCAGACCGGTCAACCGGGCGCCGAGGGCGAAGCGGACACCACGTTGCAGGTCGGGTTCAACGTCGACTCGGTGCTTCCGGACAACGTTCCGATTCGCGGCCTTTATGTGGAGGGGCAGTTCGTCGCTCGGCGTAACGAGGGCGGCCCCAACTCGACAGGCCAGGCCCAGCGCCCGGGGTTTTTGGTGGAGGCGCTCTGGCCGCTAAGCTTTGTGACGACGGGAACGTTTGCTCCACCATCGAACTGGAGTATCGACGTCACATGGGAGCCTTAGCGCATCGATGAGTAGACGACTTTTCGGCACAGACGGGATCCGAGGCCTCGCGAATCGCGGCGACATGTCCCCTGAAATCGCATTCCGCATCGGGGCTGCGATCACCTACCTCGCGCGCAATCGCGTGCAACACACCCCGCGGATCGTCGTTGGCAAAGACACCCGGCTGTCGGGCTACCTCTTCGAAACCGCCGTCGCGTCTGGAATCTGCGCCCAGGGCGGAGAAGTGCTGCTCTCGGGGCCCCTTCCCACGCCGGCCATTGCACACCTCACGACGAGCATGCGGGCCGACGCGGGTGTGGTGATCAGCGCCTCCCACAACGCGTATCAAGACAACGGCATCAAGATCTTCGGTTCCGATGGCTTCAAATTGCCCGATGAGGTCGAACAGGAAGTCGAGTCACTGATCTTCGGCGCCGAGATCGACAAGAACCGGCCGAGTGGGACGCGTGTCGGTCGCGCAGAGCGGCTCGACGATGCGCCCGGCAGGTACGTGGCATTCGTCAAGGCCTCGTTCCCGCGCGAGCTGACCCTCGACGGGGTGAAGAT
>JBATTM010000323.1:0-4468 GCA_049670545.1 Polyangiales bacterium | reverse complement strand
GTCCGTAGCCTCCTCGAGGTTCATCTGCTGCGTGCGTGAGAGGCGATAGTCGGTGAGCGGGTCTTCGAGGAGCAGGATCGTCAACACGATCGCCGCAGTCGCGGTCATCGTGGCCGCGATCAGATTCCAACGAAGACCCCAACGTTCCACCATTGGATCATATCAACTTACGCAGGCTTTTGTACGCGGTACCCGACGCCTCGGACGGTCTCGAGATAACGCGCCCCTTCACCAAGCTTTTCCCGGAGCCTTTTGATGTGGGTATCGACCGTGCGCGTCTCGACGCCAGGGGCGTACCCCCATACACGCTCGAGCAAGGAGTCCCTTGGCTGGACGCGGCCGGCACGCGACGCAAGGTCGAGCAGCAGCCGAAACTCGAGCGCGGTGAGGGCGATCTCGTCTCCGTCGACGTCGACGCGATGCGCGGGCACATCGATTCGTAGGTTTCCAATCGCCAAGACCTGAGGACCTTCGGTTGTGGCTTGCGGACCTACTCGCCGGAGGATTGCGTCGACACGGAGTGTGAGCTCGCGTGGGCTGAACGGCTTGATGACGTAGTCATCGGCGCCGACTTCGAAGCCCACGATGCGATCCACTTCTTCGGCCTTCGCCGTGAGCATGACGACGGGCACGCGCACCGTCTCGGCGCTTCGACGCAGTCGCCGGCAGACCTCGAAGCCACTGATGTCCGGAAGCATGACGTCGAGGAGGATCAGATCGGGGCGTTGTCGCGCGACTTCGGCGAGGGCGTTCGCACCGTTGTGCGCCACCGTCACCTCATGGCCCGCTTCACGCAGGTTGAAGGCCACCAAATCTGCGAGATCAACTTCGTCTTCGACGACCAGGATATGAGCGCCCATGGTTCTTGGCGACGAGACTGGCAGTCCTTTGTGACAGGCCGGTGACCCGTTCGTCTCGTCACGGCAACGTATCACACGAGCTGGGAAGACTCGTGCGAAGGTCCGTTCGGAAGGGGAGGACCAGGTGAAAAGTGGCCTGATTACGAAGCGAGAGGTGGTCGCGACCCGCAGCCTGGCCTGGAGGAGTCGGCGTGTGCTACCCCACCCACGAGCAGGCCATCGATGCGGATCCCCCTCGCAAACCTCCTGGTTCGAAGCCCTCTCCCGAAGGTCGGCGACTTGATGGAAGAGGTGGAGCGCTGCGTCGCGTGCGTGCCGGAGCTGATCGACCTGCTGGTCGCGGGCGACGCGGCGGGGCTCGAGCGCGCAGCCCGAGAGGTCAGCTCTCTCGAGGGCCGGGCCGACGACGCCAAGAACGAGTTTCGTGCGCGCATGCCGCTCCGGTTGTTTCTTCCGATCGACCGCCGCGATTTGCTCCGATTGATCAGCGAAATCGATGCGGTAGCGGACTGCGCCGAGGACATGGGCGTCCTGCTCACCCTCCGGCCCTGGCATGTGCCACCAGACCTCGAGGCCCCACTTCGTGAGTTCGTCCGACGCTCGTTGGCCGTGGTGGAAGCCGCCGCCGGCCTCGTGGGCATGATGGATGAACTCAGCGCCGCAGGGTTCGGGGGACGCGCCGCGGCAGTCGCGTTGGAGAAGGCGAATGAGATCGGTCGCCTCGAGCACCAAGCCGACAAGCTTCAGGACACCTGCGCCAAGGTGTTGTTCAAGTCCGAGGATGAGCTCTCGCCAGTCGCGATCTTCATGTGGACCAAGCTTCTCAACAAGATCGGTGACATCGCCAATCATGCCGAGAACATCGGTGACCAGTTTCGATTGTTCGTCGCTTCCGCGTAAATGGATCTCACCACAGTCATTCTCACGGTAGCCTCGCTCGGTGGCCTCTACATGGCCTGGACCATCGGTGCGAACGACGTGGCCAACGCGATGGGAACCTCGGTCGGGTCGGGGGCACTCACGTTGCGAGGCGCAATCATCGTCGCGGCGATCTTCGAGTTCGGCGGCGCCATGCTCGTCGGCGGCTCAGTCACCGACACGATCCGAAAAGGGATCGTGGACGTGGAAGCGTTCGGGCCCGATCCGAACGTCGTCGCGATCGGGATGACCTGCTGCCTCCTTGCAGCAGCGATGTGGCTGAACCTCGCCACCTATGCAGGGTGGCCCGTCTCGACCACACACAGCATCGTGGGCTCCGTCGTGGGATTCGGTGTGGCTGCCGGGGGATTTGCGGCCGTCGACTGGAGCACCATCGGCAACATCGCCGCAAGCTGGGTCGTGTCGCCGCTGATGGGCGGCATTCTGGGCTACTCCGTCTTCATTCTCATTCGCCGTACGATCCTGAGCAGGGAAGACCCGGTCACCGAGTTGCGGATGTGGGGTCCTATTTTCGTCTTTCCCATCATCGCGATCCTCGCGTTGAGCGCAGTGTTCAAAGGGCTCAAGCCCCTTCGCCTCGATCTCCCGCTGCTACCGGCAATCGGCGCGGCTGCAGCGCTTGGGCTCTTCGCCAGCCTTGTGTCGATCCCCGTCTTCAAGCGATTCGCACGGGATGTCGAGCCGGGCACCGAGGCAAGCCTTGCCCGCACCGAGAAGGCGTTCATCGTCCTTCAGATCATGACCGCCTGCTTCGTGGCGTTTGCACATGGAAGCAACGATGTGGCCAACGCGGTCGGGCCGCTTGCCGCCGTGTTCGGCGCCGTGCGCCAAGGGGTCACCGAGACCGTTCAGGTGCCCTATCGCGTGCTCTTGATAGGCGCGGTCGGCATCGTCGTCGGTCTGGCCACGTACGGCTACAAGATCATGGCGACGATTGGAAAGAAGATCACCGAACTGACCCCGTCTCGCGGCTTCTCGGCGGAGTTCGCGGCCGCCACGACGATCGTGCTGGCCAGCAAGCTCGGCCTTCCCGTGAGCACGACCCACACCCTGGTGGGTGCGGTCATTGGCGTGGGCTTCGGTAGAAGCCTCGGCGCGATCAACTTGAAAGTACTGAGGGGGATATTCGCGAGCTGGTTCATCACGGTGCCATTCACCGCGGTTCTGGCGGCCCTTCTCTTCGTCATCGCACGCGCCACCTTGCTCTGAGTGGCCTGTCCGTGGCCCACGCGCTAAGCACGGCCCATGGCGTTAGCGGTCGGCATCGTCGGTCTCCCCAACGTGGGCAAATCGACCCTTTTTAATGCGCTTTCCGATAAGGAAGCCGAGGCGGCGAACTACGCGTTCTGCACGATCGACCCGAACGTCGGGGTCGTTCCGGTGCCAGACCCACGCTTCGATCGACTGGTGACGCTTTTTGAGCCGAAGAAGGTGGTGCCCGCGACCGTCGAGTTCGTCGACATCGCCGGGCTGGTCCGCGGCGCCTCCAAGGGAGAGGGCAAGGGCAACGCGTTTCTCAGCAACATTCGCGATGCCGACGCAGTCGCCCACGTGGTGCGCTGCTTCGAGGACGAGAACATCGTCCATGTCGACAATCGCGTCGACCCGATCGCCGACATCGAAACAATCGAGACGGAACTCATCCTCAAGGACTTGGAGACCGTGCAGCGACGCCTCGAACGTGCGCAAAAAGCAGCCAAGGGACAGGACGCGTTCGAGAGAAAGGCGGGGGTGCTCTGCGAGAAACTCGAGGCGGTGCTCAACGAAGGCAAACCCGCCTCCGTGATTACGGCATCCGACGAAGATGAGGAACAGATCCTCCACGACATGTTCTTGCTGACGAGCAAACCGTCGTTCTTCGTGGCCAACGTCAAGGACGATCAACTCGGGAGCATCGACGACGACCCGTTGGTGGCCCAAGTCCGCAAGCTCGGGCAAGACCGTGGCGTTCCGGTCGTCGTGATCAGCGCTGCCATCGAGTCGGAGATCATGCAGCTGCCGGAAGAAGATCGCGCGGAGTTCATCGAGTCGATGGGTCTCGACGAGCCTGGTCTCCACAAAGTAATTCGCACCGGGTACGCCACATTGGACCTGATCACGTACTTCACCGCTGGCGCCCCCGAGGTCCACGCCTGGACGATCCACCGCGGCACCAAAGCCCCCCAAGCGGCAGGAAAGATTCACACCGATTTCGAGCGAGGATTCATTCGCGCCGAAGTCATGAAGACCGAAGACCTATTCGAACTCGGCACCGAACAGGCCGTCAAATCCTCCGGAAAACTCGGCGTCGAAGGCAAAGAGTACATCGTCCAAGACGGCGACATCATGCACTTCCGCTTCAACGTCTAACCCACCCCAACTCACAAGAAACACGGCTCATCGCCGTCTGGATCCCGCTCGTTGCAAATGTTCGCTTCGATGAGGAGGTACTCATTGGCCCCGTGATTGTCGACGTGGAAGAGCACCGGAGTGCCGGCGGGAAAATCTTTCGTCGCGACCCAGGAACCACCCATCGACCCGGAGGGATTCGGGATGGCGATCGTCGTTTCGAACGCGAGCTCGTCGCCTATCACGAAGCCGACGTGCGCCTCGCCTCCGAACGGCGCGTTGAGGGCGAAATGAAAACCCCGTACCTCGATCTCGTCTCCGGCTCGAATGTCTCTCAAGGT
>JBATTM010000322.1:0-13557 GCA_049670545.1 Polyangiales bacterium | reverse complement strand
GCAGCCGGCTGTGTGACCCTCGCGGACCACTTGAAGAAGAACCCGCACCCCGGCCGTACCGCACTGCTTTTCGGCGCGATGAAAGACAAAGACCACCGCCGCATGCTTGGCGCGTTCGATGGTCTGGTCGATCGCATCATCTATACCGCGCCTCCCTTGGCGCGCGCGGCAGACCCGCAACATCTAGTGAGGCTTCGAAAGGGGACGATCGCGCGAAGCATTCCGGACGCGTTGGCGCGGGCCCGGCGGGCGGCAGGAGAACGAGGGCGCGTGGTCGTGGCGGGTTCGATCTTCTTGGTGGCCGAAGTTCGCGCGCTGGCGACGGGCGTCCGGACCGATCCGCCGATCGCGATGTAGGGAGGGGGACGTTCCTCTTTTTTGCGCTACATAGGCTCGATGAGCGTCTTTCTGCAGGCTTGTCGACGAGAGCCGACCGCACACACCCCAATCTGGATCATGCGGCAGGCCGGCCGATACCAACCCGAGTATCGCGCGCTCCGCGAAAAGGTGAGCTTCATCGAGCTGTGCAAGACTCCTGAACTCGCATGCGAGGTCACGGTGCGCGCCGTCGAGCAGCTCGGGGTCGATGCGGGAATCATCTTCGCGGACATCTTACTCGTGCTCGAGCCGCTTCATATCGGCTTCGAGTTCACAGATGACGCCGGCCCGAAGATCTTGAGTCCGATCCGCACCGCCGTTCAAGTGGACGCCGTTGCCGAGACGATCGACGCCGCCGCCTCGTTGTCGTACGTGATGGAAGCGATTCGAACGACGCGAAAAGAACTCCGCGTGCCCCTCATCGGGTTTGCTGGCGCTCCCTTCACGTTGGCGTCTTACGCGATCGAGGGCGGCGGTTCGAAGAACTACTTCGAGACGAAGAAGCTCATGTACGGTGACGAAGGCCTGTGGAATGCTCTGATGACCAAGTTTTCGGACGCGATCACACGCTACCTCAACGCACAGGTCGACGCCGGGGCGCAAGCGGTTCAGTTGTTCGACAGTTGGGTAGGGTGCCTCTCCCCGGATGACTATCGCCGCTATGTCTTTCCGCACACGAAGTCGATCTTCGACCGGCTCGACAAGAGCGTTCCGGCAATTCACTTCGGTACGGGGAGCCCCGAACTCTACCCGGCCATGAAAGAGGCTGGCGGCGACGTGATCGGGATCGATTGGCGGATTTCGATCGACGAGGCATGGAGCCGTCTCGGAAACGATGTCGCACTTCAGGGCAACATGGATCCGGCTGCGTTGCTCACTGACGAAGCGACCCTCCGCGCCAAGGCCTCAGAAGTGCTGCAAAGCGCGGCGGGTCGGCCGGGGCACATCTTCAACCTGGGACACGGTATCATGCCGCAGGCGTCCGTCGCCCAGGCGCAGGCGCTCGTCGCACACGTTCACGAAGCCAGTCAGCGCTAGGAGTCACTCGATGTGTTCGGGAGGTTCGATTCGATAGGTGCCTTCGAGCCAATTCCCAGCGTCGATCAATTTGCAGCGCTGTGAGCAAAACGGGGAACTCTTGGCTCGCTTCTCAATCGGAGCCTTGCAAATGGGGCAGCGGCCGGGTTTCATCGGTGCAACGATAACACAGGGGCGAGGTGGTGTGAGCGTGGGTCCGACCCGAGATGCGTACGGACAAATCCGCAAGATGTTCGGTTCGAAGTCGGGTTTCGAAACGCTCGTCTCAGGCAATCGAGTCACGTTGCTCCATGACGGCGAGCAGGCGTTTCCCGCCATGCTCGATGCGATCGCCGCGGCCGAGCGCGAAGTGTTGCTCGAGATGTATTGGTTCGCGTCCGATGACGTCGGTCGCCGGTTCGCCGATTCGCTTTCGGCGCGCGCCGCCGAGGGGGTCCGTGTCCGGGTCATCTACGATGCCGTGGGCAGCGTGCAGAGCGATGGACGCATGTTCGCGAAAATGCGACAGGCGGGGTGCGAGGTCGAGCAATACAACCCGATCGCGCCATGGCGTTCTCGCTTTCGCATCGGCGTCATCAACAATCGCGATCACCGCAAGCTGCTCGTCGTCGATCGAAGGATTGGGTTCACGGGTGGCGTGAACCTCGGCGACGAGTGGGCACCCGTGCATGAAGGGGGTGGCGGGTGGCGTGACGACACGATTCGCATCGAGGGGCCGGCAGTCGAGCAGATGCGAAGTATTTTCATGGATGGGTGGCACCGCACCGTGGAGCCCGATCCCGCCGCGCGCCCATCGCTACCACCACCCTCACCCAGGGAAGAGGGCGTTGGAAGCCGCGTCCGCGTGCTCGCGAACCACTACTTCGGGGACCGTCGCGCGATTCGACGCGCTTACCTGCACCGGATCACACGCGCGAAGCGATCAGTCTGCATCACCAACAGCTACTTCATTCCCGATGCGCGAATTCGTCGTGTCCTTCGGCAGGCGGCCGAGCGGGGCGTCGACGTACGCGTCATGATCCCGGGCAAGAGTGATTCTTTTCCGGCACGCTATGCGGCGCGCCGTCTCTACGGGCGGCTCCTGCGATCCGGTATCAAACTCTACGAGTGGCATCGCTCCGTGCTGCATTCCAAGACCGCGATCGTGGACGGACAGTGGTGCACTGTCGGCACGTACAACCTCGACTATCGGTCTTGGCGCTTCAACCTCGAGGTCGTCGCCGCGGTCGAAGACTCGGCGGTTGCCGGTGCGATGGAGCGACGGTTCCATGAAGATCTCGCCCAGGCGGAGGCGATCTCCTACGAACACTGGAAACGTCGCCCGCTTCATATTCGGGTGCTAGACCGCTTCTTCTATCTGTTTCGCAAGATGCTGTGACGTGGAACGCGACCCATCCCACATCTATCTCGACCCCCTCGATGCGGTTTGGCTCACGGTCGCCAGTCGCATTGGGTTCCGCGTCGAGCGTTCCCACGATGTCTACGCGGCCACGGATGGCCACGGCACGATGCTCATTGGCGCACCACCCACGCTCGATGCGGACGATTGCCTCGCTCAAATGATCCTTCATGAGCTCTGCCATTCGTTGATCGAAGGGGCGTCGAGCCTCGGCGTCGCGGACTTCGGCCTCGACAACGAGACGGACACGGACGCCGCCCGTGAGCACGCATGCCTTCGACTTCAAGCTTGGCTCGCCACGCCACATGACCTGCGCGAGGCCCTCGCGCCTACGACCGAGTTCCGCGCCTACTACGACGAACTCCCGCCCGACCCCCTGGCAGGAAACGGCCCGGCTGCCCAAGCCGCATGCGCTGGTGCCCGCCGCTCCGCCGAGACCCCATGGGCTCCACACCTCGAGGGTGCGCTTCGGGCCACGGCGAAAATACTCCAGGCTGCGCGCGAGCTCGACGCAAGGGATCCAGCCGCGTCGCATCCCCCGCTCTGGTCTACGGAGTAGCACGGCGACGATCGGCCTAAGTGCCCTGAAGGATTCAACTTGTCTGACCGGGAGGATCGGCCCGTAGTTCCGTCGTCACGGGGCCTGGCGTGTTGGTGGGGCCGTGATATATCGCTCCCGCTTCTTCGGAGGCCGGAGGGTTCTTAGCCCCCGAAATCATACACATCTCCTCGCTCGATGAGTCGTTCCGGTGCTCGGGTCCCAAAGCCCCGGGTTGTTCGGCTCAAGGAGATGGAAGACCAACCGAAAGGAGAATGAGCCATGGCAGACCCCACACACGAGATCCAGGAAGCGCCGGAGTTGGCCGCCCTGAGCGGTCCCGAAGTCGCCTCAGGCGATCTTCCCATCGGCCTTCGCGCCCTGATCGACGCCGGCGTCCACTTTGGTCATCAGACCAAGCGATGGAATCCGCGTATGCGCACCTACATCTACGGCGCGCGCAACGGGATCCACATCATCGATCTCGATCAGACGGCCGAGCTCTTCAAGCGCGCGTTCGGGTTCATCGCGGACGCGGTGGGTCGCGGGGGCCACATCCTATTCGTCGGCACCAAGCGCCAGGCCGCCGAGATCGTCCACGAAGAAGCGACGCGCGCCGGCCAGTTCTATGTCACCGGCCGATGGCTCGGTGGCACGCTCACGAACTTCCGCACGATGAAGGGCGGGATCGATCGCCTTCGCGATATCGAGCAGCAGGTCGAAGACGGCACGATCAACGCGCTCCGCAAGAAGGAGGCGCTCTCGCTTCGCCGGGAAGCCGAGAAGCTCGAGAAGTACCTCGGCGGCATCAAGCTGATGAACGGTCTCCCTGCCGCGATGTTCGTCATCGATCCGCACAACGAGCACATCGCTGTGAGTGAGGCTCGCAAGCTCCACATTCCGATCGTCGCGCTCACCGACACCAACTGCGACCCTGATTTGATCGACTTCGTCATTCCAGGCAACGACGACGCAATCCGATCGATCAAGCTCATCACTTCACGCATCGCCGACGCCTGCCTCGAAGGCCAGCATCGTCATCGCGAGTTCACCCAGCACGATGGTGCCCAGGCGCCGGACAGCTCCGCGGAAGGCGTTCAGGTCGAGTTCGCTCGGAAGCGCGCGTCTGCCGCTCCGGCGACCCCCGAAGGCGGCGAATCCTAAAGTCCACAAGGTAGAGACATGTCTGAAATCAAAGCATCCATGGTGAAGTCACTACGCGACCGGACCGGCGCCGGCATGATGGCGTGCCGCGACGCGCTCCGCGAAACCGAAGGTGACGAAGAAAAAGCGATCGAGATCATTCAGAAAAAGGGTCTGAGCAAGGTCGCCAAGAAGGCTGGGGCGATCGCGGGTGACGGCTTGGTGCACGCCTACATTCACGGCGCGGGCCGGGTTGGCGTGCTGCTCGAGGTCAACTGCCAGACGGATTTCGTCGCTCGAAACGAAGATTTCCAGCTTTTCGTCGAAGAGACCGCCATGCAGGTTGCCGCCGAGGCGCCGTTGTTCGTGGGCGAGGAAGAGATCCCCGAGAACGAAATCCTCGCACGAAAGGCGCTCTTTCGAGGTCAGCTCGACGAAGAAGCGAAGGCGACCGGAAAAGAGAAGCCGGCTGCAGCCCTCGAGAAGATCATCGAAGGCAAGCTCGCGAAGTGGAAGCGAGAGGCGTGCCTGCTCGACCAGATGTCGATCATGGGCGACGAGAAGACCATCCGTCAGCGCACTGAAGAGCTTTCGGCCAAGATCGGCGAGAAGATCAATATTCGACGCTTCACACGCTATGAGCTCGGTGAAGGCATCGAAAAAAAGAAATCGGACCTGGCGGCAGAGGTGACAGAGGCGCTAAAAGGTTCTTGAGTATGACTACAGGCGCCAGGCTCACGCGAGTACTCCTGAAACTTTCGGGCGAGGCGCTTTCGGGCGGGCCGGACGGCAAGGCGATCCAGCAAGACACGCTCAAGGCGATCAGCGAAGAGCTCGCCGAAGTTCATTCACTCGGCTCGCAAATTGGCATCGTCATCGGTGGCGGCAACATCTTCCGCGGCCTCAAGGGGAGCGCGAGCGGGATGGACCGCACCGCTGCCGATCACATGGGTATGCTCGCCACGGTGATCAATGGCATTGCCCTTCAGGATGCGCTCGAGAAGGTCGATGTCGACACTCGACTCATGAGCGCCCTCGAGATCAAGGCGGTTGCGGAGCCCTACATTCGGCGACGTGCGGTTCGCCATCTCGAGAAGGGCCGGGTGGTGATCTTCGTGGCCGGGACGGGGAACCCGTATTTCTCGACCGACACCGCTGCCGCCCTCCGAGCCATGGAGATCCACGCGAGTGCACTATGCAAAGCGACCAAGGTCGACGGCATCTATAACAAAGACCCGTCGCTTCACGCGGATGCCGAGAAGGTGCGGCGCTTGAGCTATGACCGCTTCCTCATGGAGAGGGTTGGCGTCATGGATGCGACGGCCGTCGCCCTCTGCCGAGACAACGATCTGCCGATTCGCGTGTTCCAACTCACTCAGCCCGGGAACATTAAACGGGTTGTCATGGGCGAGGACGTCGGTAGCCTAGTGACAGCAACCGGTTGAGCGCTACGAGGCCATCATGCTTGCGGACACCCTGGAAGAGCTGAAGAACGACATCGCAAAGGCCCACGAGGCACTGAAGCGCGACCTAGCGCGTATTCGCGCCGGGCGAGCCAATCCCGACATCCTCGACACGGTTCGGATCGACTACTACGGCTCTCCCACGCCGCTCAAGCAGCTCGCCTCGATCTCCGTGCCGGAGCCGCGAATGATCGTCCTCAAGCCGTTCGACCGCTCGCAGATGCAGCCGATCGAGAAGGCGATCATGGAAACCCAGCTCGGCCTCAACCCGTCGAACGACGGCGAGATCATCCGTATTCCCATGCCGCCACTCACCGAAGAGCGACGCAAGGGTCTGGTGAAGCTTGCGCGCAAGTCAGGAGAGGACAGCAAGGTGGCGATTCGCAAGGCGCGCCACGATGCGAAAGACATGGTCGACACGCTTCAGAAAGACGGCGATGTCGGGGAAGACGACGCCGATCGGGCGCGCAAAGAGCTCGAAGAGATCGTCAAGACCGGCACCGGCCGCGTCGACGAGATCGTCGCCAAGAAAGAAGCCGACATTCTCGAGGTCTAGAGCGTATCTGAGGTACGCTCTAGAATGGCCGCCCGAAGTTGATGTAGAACTGCGCGCCACCGCCAGTGTCGAGACCGTACGCGAATCCGATTCGGAGGGTCATGGGTCTCTCGTAGCCGAGAGTGAAGTCCATGAGGATCTCGGCACCGGTGCCCTTCCGGAAGTCGCCCAGGTCGAGTGGGCCGAAGTACGCGTTGCCGTAGTCGAAGAAGAGCAGGGCGTACATGCGGTTGAAGAACAATGGAACCGTGCCGGGGCCGCGTAGCACGCGGGTTAGCGGGAACCTGTACTCGGTCTGCAGGAGTTGAAATCGATCGCCAACGATCGAGGCCGTAGGGTAGCCGCGAAGGGCCACACCGCCGATCTGCTCGAGGTTGAGGAGTTGTTCGAGGAAGGATGTCTCGGGAAACCCTCCCAGCGCGAACGTCCCACGTTCGCCTCGGCTGTCTTCGGAGGCTCCACCTCCATACCGAAACGCGAGCACCTGGCCCTGGGACCAGGGGAGCTCGATGAACCGGCGAATCGACCACGTCGCCCGGATGTTCTGGAACCGACTGCCAATCGAAGGGTGAGCGAAGTTGATCGTCGCCAGGATGCTCCGCCCCTCAGACGGGAAGTAGTCGAACGTCTGGCGTCGGACGTCACTGTAGCGCCACGTGAGGCCAACGTCTGCGTTCAGTCCGACAGGCGGGGCCCTCGGGGGCGGGAAGTTGGGATCGAGTCGATCACTGAACGAAGTAAGGCTGCGGGACCATGTAAGGCCATAGCTCGCCGAGATGCTGTTGCTGTAGAATGAGCGCGGCACGCGATAGCTGATCGTGGCCCGCCCTCCGTACAGGTCTTCCACGTAGTCGCGATTCTCGCCGTTGACGAAGAACCCCGCCCGCGGAACGACCCGCCGAAAGAGCGACAGTGCGAGATCGGGGGGCAAGCGTCGCAGGGTGTAGTTGAGTTGAGCATTCACGTATCCCTCGGTGAGGCTGATTCCGAGGCGTGCGAAGATCTCATGAAATCCTGCGGCATCGATCCCTGTTGCGGTGATCCCAAGCTGCTGACCGAAGGCGTCGTCCTGAAGATCGAGACCCCACGCCCTCGGGTAGAGGCTCCTCGCTGCCACGTAACGTTCCGAAAACGCTGGGTCGATGCCCTTCGCGACGGTGGCTGGCGGGCGATCATCGACATAGGCCGGTGCCGGTCGATTCTTCGCGGGGTCGAGGTCCATCATGAAGACGTCGAAGCCCACACTCGTGTATCCGATGTACCCGAGTCGTGTGCCGTCGGGAGACGGTGCTGGCGTGTAGGCCCCAGAGACGAGGTTCGTGATCTGCTCGAGCGCACCGGTGGCGGGCGACCAGGCGTAGATGTTGGCGATTCCAGTGCGGTCGCTCGAAAAGTAGAGCCGCTGGCCGTCAGGTGCCCACGCCGGGCCTGTATCCATGGCCCGGTCATGCGTCACGCGCGTGACCTCGCGCGTCTCGAGGTCGATCACCTGGATGTCTCGGTACCCTCCTTCGAGCCAGACGCTGTACGCGATTCGTGTGCCATCGGGGGAATACTTGGGCGTATAGACCTGCTCGAAGCGCTTGCTATCGACCAGCAATTCGGTCGTCCCCTCGATGTCCTCGAGGTCAGAAATCCACAGTGTTTGCGTGCTGGCCGAATTCCGAACGTACACGACTTGCTGCCCATCCGGCGACACATCCGGGTAGCGTGCTCGCAGCCCCTTGGTGAGGCGAACGCGCTTGGTCGCCTTCGTTGGCGCGTAGCGAAAGAGGTCGAAGTAGAAGTAGATGTCCCCCCTGTACGCATCGGCAGACTCGAAGTAGATCGAACCATTCGGGCCCAGCGTGGGATAGCTCTGCCCCGCGCTTCTCACGAGTCGTTCGACGCGGTTTCCGTCTGCGAGGTACATTCGACGTATCTGTGGGTCGCTTCGACCGTCGTCTGCGTAGTAGATCAAGTGGGTGTCGTCTTCGAATCGGAGCCCCCGCACGAACTGTCCTTCGAAGGTGAGTCGGTCCCCCTGGACGATCCCCGCGCGTCCGACCTGCCGCGCCACTTCGCCGTAGTGCGCTTTCATGTCCGCGATCCACATCGCGTAGAGCTCCGCGAATGTGAAGCCAGTGAGCCGTTGCGCCATGCGGTTGATGCTGTACGGGATCGCCCGGCTTCCGTACCAGGTCGCCATGTCTTCGATGAAGCCTTCGCCGTAGCGCTCCACCAGCCATCGGATGAAACGGGAACCGTAGAGGTACCACGTGTTGTTCTGAGGCCAGTAGTCGGTCCGATTGTTGAACGTGTCGAAGTGGAGGATGTTGTCCTCGAGCACCGCCATCCGCATGTACATCTCGAACTGGGTCGAGCGGAGGCGACCGCCGGAAGTCAACGACGATTCGAAGTAGGTGGCGATTCCCTCGATCAGCCACTCCGGTTGCAGAGCGTTCGGGGCCCACACCTTCCCGAGGATCTCGTTGATCACGGCCGGGATGCCACCGATCTTGTCGAGATGCACGATGTGGGTCTGCTCGTGGGTGACCAGCTCCGTCATCCAGTCGTCGAAGTCGCCCAGAATCGAAAGGTCTGCAGGCGCGCTCGCGAACAATCGGATCTGGTTGTAGTTGATGATCTGCGCCGACCCGTTCGCGGACCCTGACTGGTCGATCAGCGTGATTTGCACGCGCTTCTTGGGTTGATGGCCGAGCAGCGGCGCCAGACGTGCGTTCGCCCGCTCTGCGACCCTCAGCACCCGCCTGGCGAGCAAACCGAGGGGCTCTGGGTAGTTGACCTCGAAATGCTCGCTTCGGACCGTCTGCCAAGGCCGCGTGAGGTCCTTCGTCTGGGCGCCGGCCAGATTCGACCCCAAAAGCACAAGCAGATAAGCCACTACACCCGCAGTTCGGGCCATCCCACCATGTCTATCACGGGTCTCAAAGCGCCCCATAACCGAGAATGTTGCATCCTTTCCTGGCCAAAGGCTTGACCGCTTGCATCGCCACCTCCTAGCCTTAACGTTGATTGGGGCAGAGTTTCGCTAACATGGGGTCGGAGCTAGGGGAGTTGGACATCGAGGGTTTAACGTTGCCATTGGCGCTGCGTTTCATCTCCGGGAAGTATCAGGGCGGGGAGTTTCCGCTGCCCGAGGATGGTGAGATCGTAATTGGTCGCTCGAGCGAGCTCGATATGGTGCTCGTCGAGGACATGGTCTCACGTCGTCACGCCAAGATTTCCGTCGAGACAGGCGACATCTTTCTTGAAGACTTGGGTTCCACCAACGGGAGCTTTGTCAACGGTGAGAAAGTGACCCGCACCAAGCTTGCGGAAGGCGACCGGATCCTCATCGGCACCAGCATCATCAAGGTCGTTGCTTCCGATGGTTCGGGCTCGGTCCAGGACGCGAAGGCGCAAATGCAAGACGTATCGATCGCCAAGCCCTCGACCGCGGCGAGTACCATGACGGGATCGATCGCGGAGGTTGCGCTTCCTGATCTGCTCCAGCTGTTCAGCGCGTCAAAGAAGACAGGCGTCTTGCAGATCACGACGGATACCGACGTGGGTTCGATCTACCTCGAGGAAGGGATGGTTCAGTTCGCTGCAGTAAACGGCGACGAAACCGTTCCCCCTGAAAAGGCGTTTTACCGAATCCTCGTGTGGGAGACGGGCACGTTCGATCTGCTGCCCAAAGTCGAACGCGAGTTTCCCGTCACGATTCAGATGAGCATCGAAGGCCTCTTGATGGAGGGCATGCGCCAGCTCGACGAAATTCGCCGTATCGGCGACGCGCTCCCTCCACTTCAGTCACGGATGTCGATCACGTCGCCCCTCGAAACCGCGCTTCGCGACGCCTCCCCCGAAGAGCTCGATGTCATCCAGCTCGCCCTCAATCAAGACACCCTGGTCGACATGATGAACCACAGCGGCAAGCCCGACCCCACCGTCGCCGAAGTCGTCGTCACACTACTCGAAAAAGGCTACCTCACCGCCTCCTAAAATAGGGGACAGTCCCCTTTTACGAGGGGTTACTTGGTGAGTAGGCGAGCGAGTAGGGTTTCTGAGTACTCGGTGAGTTGGGTAAAGACGACGCCCCTGCCTGGAGGGTCATCCTGTACCCGCACCACTTCTCCGGTGCCCTCAATGGTTTCGACGTCGTCCATGATGACCGTGAACGTCAGGTGCACCTCGGTGCCCACGCCGAGTGGCTCCCGGGACCGGATGAAGACCCCCGAGCGCGAGACATTCGTGACGTATTCGTGGACGAATGCGTCGAAAGACTCGAACTCCTTGTTGATTGTGAGCCTTCGGTCGCCGCGGTGGTCTTCGCTCCTGCTACCCATAGGCTCCGATCAATTCCCGGTGAGGTCGAACTGCTCCAGATGGTAGTCGTTTCGCGGCTTGAGTTCGATCCGCCGCTCGAAACGCCTCGCTGCCTCCTCCACGGAGGCACGTTCCTCGCGCTCCAGCATATCGCACACCGCCGGATGGGCGCTGATCACAATCTTGTAGCCTGGCAGGGAGTCGCGTTCCCGCCTCATCTGTCGGAAAATCTCATGACAGACAGTTTCCTTCGAATGAATCTCGCCCGTGCCATCGCAGAAGAAGCATGGCTCGTTGAGAGTTCTGCCGAGCGACTGTCGGGTTCGCTTGCGGGTCATCTCCACCAAACCGAGGTCGCTGATCCGAATCGCCGTGGTCTTTGACTTGTCCGTCTTGAGTGCCTCGAGGAGCGCCTTGAATACCTTCTCGCGGTGCGCGTGCCGCTCCATGTCGATGAAGTCGAGCACGATGAGACCACCGATGTTTCGGAATCGAAGCTGGTAGGTGATCTCTCGGACCGCTTCCAGATTCGTTTGTAGAATCGTTTGCTCCACGTCGCGACCCTTGCCGGTGAAGCGCCCCGTATTCACGTCGATTGCCGTGAGCGCTTCTGCCTGATCGATGACGAGGTGGCCACCGGAAGGTAGCTGAACTCGCCGCGAGAGCGCTCGAGTGATTTCCTCTTCGATGCCGTATTCGTCGAACAGCGGCTCATGCCCCTCGTAGAGTCGCACGTCGTTCGCACGCTCGGGAAGGAACAGCGTGAGAAAGTCTTTGAGGCGGGTGTACTCTTCACGGTCGTCGATCACGATCTCCGCAACATCTTCGTTGAACAGGTCACGCGCGGATTGAATGACGATGTCAGGTTCTTCGTGGATCAACGAGGGCGCTTTTTTCGCTCCGGTCCGGGCAGTCTGGGTCTGTTCCCAGAGCTGCATCAGGTAGCCGATGTCCGCCTTCAGTTTCTTCTTGGTCAGTCCCTGCGCGAGGGTTCGCACGACGACGCCCCCCTTCGGTGGCCTCACCGCATCGATGACCTCTTTGAGTCGTCGCCGCTCACGGTCGTTTCCGATGCGCTTCGAAACGCCCACGTGATCGACGGTCGGCATGAACACGACGTAGCGCCCAGGCAAGGACACGTGGCTCGTCACACGAGCGCCCTTGGTTCCCATCGGTCCCTTCGAGACCTGCACCATCAGCTCCTGCCCCTCGTTCAGCAAGTCGCGGATCGGGGTCTTTCGGGACACGCGGTTGCGTCTGATGCCTTGGTTGGAGCGCTTGTCGCCCTTTTCCTTCACGGGCTCGTCTTCGGCCCCTGGTTCCGCAACGAGGTCTTCCACGTGCAGGAACGCTGCGCGATCGAGGCCGACGTCGATGAATGCCGCCTGCATCCCGGGCAGGACCCGCGTCACCCGGCCCAGGTAGATGTTGCCGACGGGGGACCGATGGTGCCTTCGTTCGACGTAGAGCTCGCGCAGCACCCCGTCCGCGATGAGGCCGACCCGGGTTTCACCGATGTCGACGTTGATCAGAAGAGTGTCTTTCGCCATTCCTGTTTCCGTCTTGAGCGTCTCTGATGTCACGCGCAACAGACCGAGCCGCAATGGGTGGTCTCGAGTCTGCAGGGGACGACGAGCGCCACTCGGCGTTCGAGTACGCAGGTCGCCTTGGGGGGCAGCGTTTCGGAAGCCTAGTTCTTCTCGAAAATCTGCTCGATCTCGGCCTGCGTGCTTTCCTCGGTCCTCGATCGCGCCACGGCGATCTCCTTGACCACGAGGTTGCGAGCGGTCTCGAGCATCTTTTTCTCACCGAAGGAGAGCGATTTCTCCGCCTGGAGGCGGTAGAGGTCTCGCATGACTTCGGCTACGTCAAAGACCGAGCCGGTCTTAATCTTGTCCATGAAACCCCTGTATCGGCGGTTCCAGGTCTGGTTGTCGAACACCACCGGTTGCTCTTCGAGCAGGGCGAAAATCTCCTTGATGTCGGTCTCGGAAATCGGCGGCCTCAGGCCCACTTTCCGAGCCTGCGCCACGGCCACCATGATGGTGTCGTTGTTTTTCCCGTCGAGTGGCCGCAAGACGTAAAATTCCATCTTCGCGGTACCAATTTTGCGCTCCTCAATCGAGATGACCTCGGTCACGCCTTGTTTCGGGTAGATGGCCTTGTCGCCAACCTTGAATTCGTGTGTTCCCGGCTGCATCGGGACTCCTTCTCGGCAAAATGTGCCCCGACGCCTGCCGTCGGCAGGCGTTAGGTTGGAACGGGCGCTGCGCAGTGTTTATTTCCGGCCTCAGCGTCGCACTTCGCGCGTCCCCGCCCTTCGGTGGAGCCGGGTTGGTCCCCCAGCTGGGGCGAAATGTAGTCCGAGCGCGCATCGGACGCAACGCGATCCGGGGTCCCGTCCGTGTCTCGGCTCGCCCGCCAGGGCGGTTTCGATCGCAGCATGGATTCCCTTGTGCGTGTTTTCTTCAGCTTTTCAGTGTGGTCTGATAGATTATCGTTATTCAACGATTCCGAAGTGTTGGCTGTCGTTGTTGTAAAACATTTGGCTCAAATACATCATAGTTATGTATAATTCATGTGCGGTTCCGCTTGACACGTGAAGTGACGTGACAATACGGTACCTGCACCTGCAATCTTGACCCACCTTGGAGGAGGTCGAAATGGCGACTGCAAAGAGACGAACCAAAAAGGCCGCAAAGAAGCGGCCTGCGAAGAAGCGTGCCGCGAA